>JAQGOW010000380.1 GCA_028293405.1 Verrucomicrobiales bacterium | reverse complement strand
CGGCGACCTCTGGGTTGCTGATACTCGCGACCACGTCATTGTGAGGGTCGACAGCAATAAAGTTTCGACTGTGATAGCTGGTGCGATGGGAACACCCGGCACCAACGATGCGTTGATCGCCACGGATGGCCGTCTCAGTTTGCCGAGCGGCTTACTTTGGGTCAGTACGGCGACCGGTTTACTGATTTCTGATACCGGCAATAACACGGTGCGTCGTTTGTATTTCAACAACGACTTGCAAACCTGGTCACTCGAAACAGCCGCCGGCGTCGCTGGACAAGCTGGTCAAGTTGATGGCTCGCCAGCGACTGCGAAATTCAACGCCCCAATTGGCCTTTGTTCCGATGTGTTGAACAGTGGATTTTACGTCGTTGACCGGGCGGGCAACGCGTTGCGCCGACTCCAAACAAGCGCGCCCCAACCTCCCGTTCCGGAGCCGGTGGTCGGGTTTGTTTCCTTCGAATTCAGTCAAGATAAAGGAGAATACCTTTCCGTGTTCAACAACATCGCTCAGGCAGTGTTTAACAATCCAACCGTCATTGCCATTAAGGCACAGGTGGGCACACAAACGTTCATCACCTATGGCGCAACTCCGGCGAATTCGTTCGAAGACACAATCCCGGCGCCGAATCCGCAGACCGGCACCTCACCGACGATTTATCGCGGCGACGGCTTATCGGCTGATGAAACCGCGCCAAGCATCACCCCAATCTTCTCGGACATTACGATCAAATCAATCGGCATGGCTTCAGGCCGTCGCCCCAGCAGCATCGTCACCAATCGCTACCAATTCCAGGTCGCCAACCCAAGCTTCAGCGGGGATAACGCTGCATCGTTCAGCTTCCAGGAAATTACCACGAACGCAGCTCTTTATTATACTATCGATGGATCGGATCCTACGAACGGCAATGTCGGCAGCAGTATTGGGCCGGTGAGCAGTGGACAAAAGATTTCGCTGCCCATCGTGACCAACACGACAATTAAAGTGCGTGGCTACCTTAACAACTTTCTGCCAAGCCAGGTCGTCACGAAAGTGTTCTCCGTCACAAATTTCAATGCCAACAAAATTACGTTTGGGTTTCAGAATGGAGAAGCTTCAAGCGATTTCGTCGCGGCCGCCGGTCAGAAATTCTATGCGCCGGTGACTCTGACATTGCTACCTGGAGAAACAATCTACTCGCTTCAATTCAATGTCACTGTAACGAATATTCTTGGCAGTCCCGCTCCTATTCCAAATGCGTATGACTTCAAATCCATGCTCCTGGGTTTGATCCCAGGCACGAAACCGCCGGAATACTTTGTCATCCCGCCGGCGATGTTCAATGGTACGCAGTTGACTAACTTGATCATCACCAATACGAGTGAGAATCTGCTAGGCGTTGGCTGGTTTGAACGTTTTGGAAAGACAAACCTGTACGATGCTTCCAAGCAGACTTTGATCACCTACTCACAGGCACATAATAATCTGTTCCCAGGCGGTGGTGGAAAAATCATAGTCGGTGGGTATTCCTTTATCGTTCCGCCCGCCGCGGCAAACGGTCAGCAATACCAAATTCAGCTTGGGCGGCCTTCCGGCACCGCTGATGGAATTGCTGAACCGACATTTATTTTAGCTCCAACAAATGGTTCGCTTGGCAACGGCGCTATTAACGCCGTTAAGAACGTTACCGTCGGCTCGCGACAATACCTCGTTGGCGACTGTGTTCCGTTCCGCTGGTTCAATGCGGGTGATTTCGGTGACACCAACCTCGTGAACAGCGATATCAGTGATTTGTTCCAAGGCGTTGTCTATGGCCTCAATCGTCCCCCGGAAGGCAGTGACTTTTTCGATTGCATGGACTCTTCGGACGGCACCTACAACGGCGTCCTCGATGGCAATGATACCCTAATCAACAATATTCAATTCGGCGATAAGGTTCTCGATGTTAGTGACATCTATGTGACCTATCGCCGATCGCTCGACCCGTCGCTGGTGTGGTATGCACGGTATTGGTCCAATGGTGCTTTGAATGCAGTTGTGGTGCCGAACGTGGCTAGTGGCGGTGCACAACCTTCGATCCAATCGCAATCTCGAGTAGCTCCGCACATCGCGAGCGGCCCCCGTTTTGTCAACGTCGCACCTGACGATATCGTCGGTGCGCCGGGAGCATCCGTCCAGGTGCCTGTTCGTGCTTCGATTGTTGGAAATCTTCCGATTCGCGTCATGGCGATGAATGTTGAAGTGCAGTCGCTGGATGGCTCGCCTGTCATTTCAGTGCCTGTTTCGTTCACTCCAGCCGCCGGTCTCGGAGCCCCAACGGTCAGCGATTCGCACGAACCAAACAATTTCGCGGGTGCATGGCTGAACTCCGGAGCAGCCGGCGTCAGTGGAACAAACGTCCTCGGCACTTTGACCGTGACGTTGCCGACAAACGCCACGGCAAGTTCCGCGTGGATCGTGCATTTCAGCCACCTGAGCGTCTCGCCCAACGGCATCGGTTTGTTCCCATTAACTATGCAGGACGCGTTGATCACCACCGCCAATCGCTCCACTTCAAGCTGGGGTGACGGTATCCCCGACTCGTGGCGCTTGCGCTGGTTTGGTTCAGTTTCCAATCTGCTCTCGGGTGCGAATCTCGATCCAGATGGCGACGGTCATTCGAACTTTGCCGAGTTCAAAGCAGGCACCAATCCGTTGGGTGCCGGATCCTACCTGAACGTCACCTGTCTTGGCGGCGCCCCGCGCAGTGCGTTGATGTGGCCTTCAGTGTTTGGTAAGCAATATACGATCGAATCTAGCTCGACGTTGTTCGGCGGAAGTTGGTCGACGATTGGGACTAACGTACCCGGCACAGGCCAGCCACTGCAATTCGCTGACCCGAATCCCGCTAATGCAATGCGGTTCTACCGCGTGAAGGTTCAGTAACCAAAAACGAAATCATACGCCGAGAACCCAGGAACATTTCTTGGGTTCTTTGCTTTTGAATTAAGTTACAGCGATCTCTTGTTTGATTTGAAACTTCTCGATGCGTTTGCGGAGTGTGGCTCGAGTGATTCCCAAAATTTTCGCAGCCTGCACTTGGTTGCCTTTGGTCTCGAGAAGTGCCTGAATGATCAACTCGCGCTCGATTGCCGGAAGCACTTTAAGTTTGCTGTTGTCACGAGCCCAGTTGAACAACGTTCTGCTGATTGTCGCAAAGTCAGCCGAACCCGCGGATGCGACTGACGGCGTGGTAGGCTGCGCGGCTGCTGGAAAGTGGCTCTTCGAAATCTCAGAGGGTAAGTCACTCGGCAAAATCGCTTCGCCTTTGGAAACAACCGTTGCGCGTTCGATGACGTTTTCCAGTTCGCGAACATTTCCCGGCCACTTGAATTCCTGCAGTAGTTTGAGAGTTTTTTCTGAAATCGCCTTTGGACTGCCGTTTTGCTCAGTAGCGAATTTTTTGAGGAAATAACTGACAAGCAGGGGAATGTCGTCCGGACGCTCGCGCAAAGGAGGGATGCTCACGCGCACCACATTCAACCGGTAAAATAAATCTTCCCGAAACGTGCGCGCTTCGACGGCTTTTTCCAGCGGTTGATGCGTCGCCGCAATCACCCGGACGTCGACGCGAATGGGTTGATTGCCACCGACGCGTTCGAAGGTGCCATTCTGCAACACGCGCAAAATCTTCGCCTGCGTCGGGAGCGTCATGTCGCCGATTTCATCGAGAAAAATCGTTCCGCCGTTACATTGTTCAAACTTGCCGATGCGTTGCGAAGCCGCGCCCGTAAACGCGCCTTTCTCGTAACCAAACAATTCGCTTTCCAATAACGTATCTGGAATTGCTGCGCAATTGATCGCGAGGAATGCTTTATCGCCGCGCTTGCTGTGATTGTAAATTGCCCGCGCGACGAGTTCTTTTCCGGTGCCGCTTTCGCCGGTGATAAGCGCCGTGGCATCGCTCGCGGCCAGTTGCCCGATGAGCTTGAAAACGTTCTGCATCGGCTCGCTTCGTCCGATAATCCCCAAATCGTAATCTTCCGATTCCAGCAACGGTTGATACGAGACAACCTGCTTCATATCGCGCGCCGCCTTAAGCGCATCCAACACAAGCTGCTTCAGTTTCGGTACATCAAACGGCTTTAGGAGGTAATCGTAGGCGCCGAGCTTCATCGCTTCGATCGCCGTTTGGGTGCTGCCGTAAGCGGTCATCATGATGACCATTTGCTTGGAGTTGAACTGCCGCAGACGCCGCAACGTTTCCAATCCACTGATTCCCCCCATGCGAACGTCCATGATCACCAGGTCCGGCTTAAGCTTCGGAATGAGCTTGAGCCCTTCTTCGCCGCTGGTGGCCGTGGACAGGTCGATGTTCGCGCCGTCGAAAATGCGGCGAAACGAGTATTGCACGTCCACTTCGTCGTCGATTAACAGCAGTTTATCCACCCCACGAGCATAGAAGCGCGACTTCGTCTTTGCAATCGTGCAGCGGAATTTGCCAAACGCTCGCCGTACTCTATCCTTATCAAAGTCATATGAATCGCCCCGTTCACGCCGGCCCGCCGAGCCCGGAAGAATTTCAACGGCAACTGCAGGAATTCATGCGCCAGCATCTCTCCGGTGGCGCGATGCCGAAGTCCGATATGTCGGAAAACGCGGAACAAACTCCTCCCGACGGTGAGTCGAACAAATTCGAATTCGACAAAATACCGCGCGACATCAAAGCGTACCTCGACCGCTACGTCATCAAACAAGAAGAAGCCAAAAAAGTGCTGAGCGTTGCCATCTGCGATCATTACCACCACGTCCGTTTGGCGATGGAAGGTAAGGAGCAGCCGAATTACGCAAAGCAAAATATCATTTTGGTCGGCCCCACAGGCGTGGGAAAAACCTACCTGATCAAGAACGCTGCTGACCTTGTCGGCGTGCCCTTCGTCAAAGGTGATGCGACAAAGTTTTCTGAAACGGGTTACGTCGGGGCTGACGTGGAAGACCTTGTGCGCGAATTGGTCCGTCGCGCCGATGGCAATGTCGAGCGCGCGCAATACGGCATCATATATATAGACGAAATCGACAAAATCGCGTCCGCCTCAAACTCACAAGGCCGCGATGTCAGCGGGCGCGGTGTGCAAACCAATTTGCTCAAGTTGATGGAAGAAACCGAAGTGCCAGCGCGTTCCCCAAACGACATCTCCGGCCAAATCCAGGCAATGATGGACATGTCGCAGCGCAGTAAAAAGTCGCCGACCACCATCAATACCAAGCATATCCTTTTCATCGTGAGCGACGCGTTCGACGGTTTGGAAAAGATCGTGCACAAACGCGTTCGCGAAGCCCACATTGGCTTCGCTCATCATGAACAAGATGGATCCGCCGATACCGCCATGACGCAGGCGCAAACGCGTGACTTTATTGAGTTCGGTTTCGAGCCGGAATTCATTGGCCGCCTTCCCGTGCGTGTCGTGTGCCAGCCGCTCGATGAAAGCGATCTGTTCACAATTCTGAAATCCTCCGAAGGCAGCATCATTCGTCAATACGAACAGACCTTCGCGGCCTACGGAATCGAAGTGCTCTTTCGCGACGACGGTCTGCGGCGCATCGCAGACATGGCGGTCGCTGAACAAACCGGCGCGCGCGGTTTGATGACCGTTTGTGAACGCATTTTTCGCGATTTCAAGTTTGAACTGCCCTCCACGCTCGTAAAGCGATTCGTCGTCACACGCGAACTGGTCGACAATCCGTCGGACGAATTGGAGAAACTTTTAGCCGAACACAAAAACGAAGAACGGATCGTTGCGCGCCAGATCGTGCACGATTTCGCCGAACGCTTCCGCGAAAACCATAAGCTCACCATTCGGTTCACGGATGCCGCCGCCGACAAGATCGTTTCCGAATCATTGGAGCAGGGCGTCCACGTCCGAGATTTGTGCGCGGCGCGTTTCAAGGACTTCCAATTCGGCCTGAAATTGATCGCACAAAACACCGGACAAACGGAATTTCAGATCGAAATCGAAGCTGTTGATGCTCCCGACAAGGTCCTCAGCGAATGGGTCGTGAAAAGTTATCGCACCACGAG
>JAQGOW010000367.1 GCA_028293405.1 Verrucomicrobiales bacterium | reverse complement strand
TTTCATGGGATCGATTGTCGTGGCGTATGGCATTGGCGGGTTCAGCAATTATTTTTTGCGCCGGCCGTTTGTGGCGGATGCGGTTTTTGCGGTGGCGATCATGATTACGCTGGGCTTCGTGATCCTTCATTTCATCCCGCGCGATGCAGTGCGGATGGGCGATAATTACACCGGCCTCGATTGGCGCGTGATTCCGGCCTCTGGACTGATTCTACTTGCTCTACTAATATTAGCGGCGCTGGCGTTGGCTTGTTCGACCCGTTTTGAGGTGATTCCGACGTTGGCCATCTGTTCGGCCCTGTTCCTGCTTGGACTGGTGTCCGACTATTTTTGGGGTGCCAAGGCGAACGCAGGCTCGTGGTGGGGCTCGGTGCTCTACGCGATTACGCCGAACTGGCAGCTGTTCTGGATGGCAGATGCCTTGGAAAAAGGCACAGCTATCCCGATACAATACATCGCGAAGGCATTTGCATACGCGGCGGGTTACATCGGCGCGGTTCTGTGCGTGGCGCTGGTGATGTTTGAAGATCGTGAATTGAATTAGTCGTGAGTTGAATAGAAACGGCGCGCGCGGAGCGATGCGCCCTACCAAAATAATGGACCAAAGCGAAAAGAAAATCGGGCTGCTGAACTGGATTGTCCTGCTCGTCACGAGCGCAGCCATGTTGTTCGTGAGCCGCTCGGTCAATTCGGCCGCGGGCGTGGTCGCGACGATTATCGCAGGCGTGGGCTTGCTGGTCGCCCTGCTCAGTTATTTCCAAATGGGCCTCGCCGAACGCGAGCATCTCGAGCGTCTCGAAATGGAAGAGCTCGCGAAATCGCGTGGTGACTCTTCCCTGTTTGCTTCGTCGGCGGATGAAACTTTTCCGGCGAAACGTTCTCGTGAGATTTTCGAGAAATATTTTGTTCCGGGTTTCACGCTGGTGCTGTTCTTGTTCCTCGTTGCGGGTGCGTATTTTTCCTGGACGTTGGTCGGCACGATGCCGCCGTTGGTTCCTGACCGGGCGACTTTGGCGATGGCGTTGGTTGGTTTGTTCGCGCTCGTGCTTTTCTTGCTCGGTAAATATTCGGTTGGCCTCGCGCGGTTGCAGAAGCAAAAACTCTTACGCGCTGGCGCAGGTTACCTGTTGCTGACGGCTTATGTTTGCTTCGTCGTCGTGGCGACGATCGGCGCTGTTCTGGCGGGTTTTCCGAGAACCGATTTCATCGTTGCACGCGTGCTGGCGGTTGTTCTTGGGCTGATGGCGGTTGAAACGTTGGTCAGCGTTGTCTCGGAACTGTATCGCGTACGCGTCAAAGGTCGCGAAGCGCATTTGCTTTATGATAGCCGCTTGGTCGGACTGCTCGGTCAACCCGAAGGCATCATCAACACCATCGGGCATGCGCTCGATTATCAATTCGGCTTCAAGGTTTCCGATACTTGGTTCTATCGGATGTTGCGCGAGCGTTTTGCGCTGCTGGTGATGGCGCAATTTGCGGTTTTGGTTTTGTCCACCTGCGTGACGTTTATCGAACCGGGCGAACAAGCGTTGCTGGAACGTTTCGGCGCGCCTGTTCCGGGACGCGGCATTATCAGCGCGGGCGTGCATTTCAAGATGCCGTGGCCGATCGATCAGGTGCATCGGTATCAAACGGATCGCATCCAAAGTTTTGTGGTTGGTGAACAGGAAGGTTCCGAACAGGAAGAAATCCAGCGTCAGTCGCGGACGATTGTTTGGAGCGTTGCGCACGGTAAAGAAGATGATTTGCTCGTCGCGACGCGTGACCGTTCCAATTCAGCAACACCGAACGGCGATAAAAAGAGCCCGCCGGTTAATCTGATTTCTGTCGGTATCCCAGTGCAGTTTCAAATCACGAACCTGACGCAATGGGCTTACATCAACGAAGATCCGGATTCGTTGCTTCGAGGTGTGGCCAATCGTGAAGTGGTTCATTACCTGGCCAGCGCTGATCTTGATGATTTGATGACGACGGGTCGCAGTGAGTCAGCGCGGGTTTTGCAACAGAGGATTCAAGCGGCAGCCGATGCTCGCGAGCTGGGCGCGCAAATCACTTTTGTGGGCCTCGAAGATATTCATCCGTCGGTCAAAGCGGCGGCGGATTTCGAGAAGGTCATTGGCGCGACGCAAAAGAAAAAAGCGCGGATCCTCGAAGCGCGGGCTTATGAGATTCGAACGAACGCACTCGCGCGCGCGGAAGCGTTCAAGCGCGTTGGCGCGGCGGAAGCGGAAAAGGAACGGCTCTCGAGAAACGGCTCGGCGCGTGTCGCTCTGTTCAACGGCCAGTTGGCTGCGTTGAATGCCGGACCTGACGTTTATACGAACCGCCTTTATCTGGACGCCATGACGAAAGCCTCGGCTGGCTCGCGCAAATACGTCACGGCGACGACGAACACTTCACAAATTGTGCAGTTGGATTTGACGGACAAAATCCGTCGCGACCTGGAGAACGCTTTGGACGTTCCTCCCACGAAAAAATAAGTATGAAACGGAACCTAAACTTCATCATAGGCGCGTTGCTGATCGTCGTGTTCGGCTCGCTGCTCTTTGTCTTTCAAGTGCGCAAGTCGGAAGTCGCTGTCGTTACGCACTTCGGCAAATATGACCGCGAATGCGGCCCGGGCGCGCATTTCCGCTGGCCGTGGCCGATTGAGAACGTCTACAAACTCGACCAGCGCATCCAGAACTTCGAAGGCAAATTCGAGGAAACGAAATTGCCCGACCAAAATATTCTACTCGTCTCGACGTATGTCGGTTGGCGCATCGAAAAGCCGGAGATGTTTTTTCCGAAGTTTGCCAATGGTTCGATTATCGAAGCGG
>JAQGOW010000346.1 GCA_028293405.1 Verrucomicrobiales bacterium | reverse complement strand
TAAGATGCTTCGGAGGCAATCTTGTCGTAAATCCACGTTTCACGTTGTTGATTGTCGCCAGTGACGATGTTCGGGGAACCGAGCGCGGTGGCGACGTCAACCTGAGATACGCCCGGTTTAATGTGCTTTTGCACAAGGCCGAGTGTGAGGGCTCGGTCGGCGTTGGAACTGAGTTGCTGCGCGTGCTGAGCTGCGCTCATGCAACCGACGAGAGCGGCACACACGGGTAGAAGTAGAAGGAATTGTTTCATTGGTTGCTGTTTGTTGTTTGGTCTTGATTGGTAATCGCTTGTTGGGTGCGGGCGATAATAGAGAGCTATCGACGCTCGTCAAGTGAACACGTCCACTGCGGCAATCGCACGAAAAAGCAACCTGAACATCTTTCAAACCCTCCTTAGGTCGGCTGCTGTGAACAATTATTGTTTTTCAGCAACGCTCTTCAGCTGCGCCAAGCCCTTGGCGAAATCTTTGCCGACCATGTTGTCGCAACTCATGAACAGGCCGACGATTTTGAAAATCGGGTTAGTCTTGCCTGTCATTGTCCATTGGACGTCCGTCTGACGGTCTTCGGGTTCGAATCGGAATTCGGACATGTTCGTGCCGGCAAAGGGGCGGAAGAATTCGAGTTTGAAACGGACGAGGTTGCTCGCACGGGTCTCGAGGACGGTCATGCGACCGGCACCGACTTTCTTGTTGCCGTCCCAGGACATGACCGAACCGGGACCAGTGGCGGGGCCTTCGAATTTGTATTGGCAGTTGGGGTCGAGCTTGGCCCAGGGCGACCAGGCGTCCCACGCGTGAAGATCATTCACGTGCGGAAAAATCTTTTCCGGTGGGGCGGATATTTTGGTCGACCGGCAGACGGCAAAGTCGTTGGGAATTCCGGCGATGATCACGATGAACAGGATCGCGATAATGATGAGAGCGAGGAGAATGGCCATAATTGTTGGACGTTATGAGTTACAAATCAGTTGAGCAGTCCTGCGAATTTAGCGCGGGCCCTCCACAACAGAAACAGCGCGCAAACGATGGCGACGATCAGCAGGGGGTTGGCAAAACTTTGCGGGCCGGCGATGAATGCGCTGTTCGCGATGATGTTTACGATAATCGGGCCGAGGATGAGCAGGCCGATGTTGCGCAGGCGCGGGATCATGACGAGGATAGCGCCGACGAGTTCGAAAATTTTGATGAACGTGAAGTAGCCTGTCGGACCGAACGCGGCCATGAAGTGTGCGTTTGGTGAGCCTTCTGGGAATTGCTGGTCGGGAACCAAGTGGAATAAAAACATAATGCTCGCGGCAAGAAAGACGAGGCCGAGCAGAACGCCGGCGATGTTTGGGATGACTTTGTTCATTGGATGCGCCGGAGTATAGTCGCGATTGCCGTCAACTCAAGCACGGCCATGACATAGGGTGCTAATAAAACTGTTGCTCCTTTAGCGCAGGTTTCCAAACCTGCTGTATCGCCGATTTCCAAATCGGCAAGCGTCGCCAAACCCTCACCTCGAGAATTTCCACTCGCACAAGTTGTGGAAACCGCCAGCAGACTTACTGTCCACCTGTCCAATACCTTTGCGCGTGCGCGAAGCACGCATTGCCGATTTGCCGGCCTAAAATGCGCGAGTTGAGATCGCCTTGTTCGAAATGAATGCCTCCGTATCTGCGCGACATGCCCGCTTGGTCGGCGGCTTCGGAGAATGTTGTCCAGCCCAAGGTGAGGTCGCGCGCGGGCACAGCGCCGGGTTCGACTTTTGAAGAACCTGCGGGGATGGTGACTGAATAGTTAAAAATGTCGCTGCTGGTGAATTGTTTCAACACTTCAGCCCCAGCCGCGCTAAATGCGCTGTGGCCCGAGCAATATTCCGCGAATCCGGGCGTGACAACAGTCGCGGCCTGATACGGATTCCAATCTTCGCCATTGATAACTTTAACGCCTTGGAAAGGGCCAGCCCACGCGCGAATTTTTTTGCCTTTTTTGAGGTAGCGAATGGCGGTGATGGGGCGCTCGGAATCGTAAACGCGTTTGCATTCCCACACGGCGATGCTGGCGTCGAACATCGCGTTGTCGAGCGAGAAGAAAAGTTTCACATCGTCGTCGATGGAGAGGTGATCGCGTTTGGAAACGAATTGCGCGAACAGATTCCAGTGGCCGGGAGGGAGTTCAGAATTGGGACCGTCGGCCCAATACTCGGCGATTGTTTTGGTGCGATCATCGAGCGTTTCGCTCAAGTGAATGAGCGCTTCGGCTTGCGCGATGTAGCGGCCGTTTGGATAGCGAATCGGCGGTTCGGGCCGAAACGCGGAGCCGGTCGGCATGGCAAACGGAATCACCTGCGACCAAAATGGCGCGACGAATTTTTGGATGATGAAGCCGCCGTGACCATCGGAAACGCGCAGCGGTTGCCAACGATTTGGATCATTGATTTGGTCGGGCGTGTTGACTGGTGTGTAACCGGTGTAATCAGAATATGCGCCCGCGTGGAGGTCGCCTAATTGATTGGCTCCGTCGTGATGGCGAAACTCGAGCACTGCTGCGGCGGCGACATTGCCGATCCCGGTGGGTGTGCTGGTATCGGTCGTTGTGTCATTTGGATCGAAGCCCATGCTAACCATGAGCGAATCGGCCATGGGCTTTTGCGTGGGGAAGAGATCGACGATCGCACGATAAGCGGCGTAGCTGATGGCTTTTTCTTTGTTGGCCTCGGTGCGTTCGTTGGAGGGACGTTTTAATGTCGTGCCGAGTCTGGTGCCGATGGCGTTTGCGTCATAAGCAACCCAGGCGTCGTATTCGCACGTTTGCACAATAGCCAGCATGCGCGAGACCATCGGCGGGCCCGGTTTGGTGATGCGGATGGCCTGGAGCGTGGCGGCATTCCAGTCGGTGACGAGTGAATCGGCGACGGTGATTTTTGCAACACAGAAGATGGACAGTGCGGAGCCAAGCAACGTCTTGCGCGATGTGCTGAATTTCATGGAAATTGGTTTCTTGCGACGACCGATGCTCAACACGATTGTCGTGCTGGAAGTTTGGGAAATGCGCAATCGTGCGTCGAGCAGGTTCAGTTCAGAACGAAGCTGTTTGATGTGTCGGGTTTTCCTGTAAGTGTGGCTCGCGGGTTGGACGAGTTACTTGTCACTAATAGGCAGTGTGCAAGCTAAAGCTTGAACTCCAACCGCCTGCGCCC
>JAQGOW010000345.1 GCA_028293405.1 Verrucomicrobiales bacterium | reverse complement strand
ATGCTGCCACTGCGAAATGAGAGGCGCGTCGGCGGAAAGTTTCGTTTCGGTGCCGATGGTCAAAGTCGCGGTGACATCGGTGTGGCCTTGAACACAGAGTTGTTCGCACTCTTGCCAGGAAACTTTGCCCTGAAGTTGGAATTGGCCGGGTGCGACGTCTTTGGAAATTTCCATGGGGATGAGCAGGACGACGGTGTCTTCGTAAATGTAGGTGACGAGGCTAATTTCACCTTGGCTCTCAGTGAACTTTTTGGGGATGGGCCACTGGAGTTCGCCGGCTTTGATGCCGCTGGGCAACGTCCATTTAATCGAGGTTGGGATGCCGGAATCGCCGGGGTTACGCCAGTAGGTATGCCACTTCGGCGGGATTTTCATCTCGAGACCGGCGAGAACTGTGTCGCCGGGTTTTGCCACTTCTGTCGAGAGGAGGAGGCGCCATTGGGTGTTGGCGGCAGCGTGCGCAGAGAGAGCGAACCAAAAAACGAGCAGCGTTCGAAGAAGCACCTTCACGCCGGAATAATGCACCAAATTCCGGCTTTAGGAACTAACTTCTTTACGCGCGCGCGGTGGTCGTCGTCGTCGTGCGCGCACGGGTTCGGCCGAGACCGGTGGCGCCACCGAACATTGCCGCCAATGCGCCGACTGCTAAAGCGACCAGTGTCCACGTGGCTGCTTCGGATGTCATTTGCGCGGCAGCACCGGCCGCTTCACGGATGTCCTGACGATTTTGATCGGAGGACTGAGCGGATTGTGGGTTGGTTTGAGTGGTGTCGGAGGAGGAACTCGGAGAAGCGACGTTTGCGCCGCCAGCGGGTTCGTTCATTTGGACGTGGGCGGTCATATGTTTGCCGCCTTGGCTTTGCATGCCGCCCGAGAGGATATTCGTCATTCCAGACAGTGCGCCACCAACGGCTGAGCCAACGAGAACGACGACTGCAATTGTCACAACACCCCACGTCACGATGCCGTGCAGCATGGCGTCGCCGCGACGAAAGACATTCGCAAGCCGTCCCGCGACGCAACCGCCGCAGAAATAGGCAACGAAGGTAATCACAAGCCACCAGATGAGCGCGCTTTGGCCGATGCCGCTCGGGTTTATGCCGTTTCGGAAATCGATGTTCGCAGCGCCAATAGCGATTCCGAGCAGGCCCAACATGAAACTGACCAATAAAGTAACGATGCTGCCGGCGAAAATCGCGCCCCACCACACACGCTTTCCGTTCACTGGATAAATGATCTCGTCTGCCATAAATGCCTCCTGCTCCACAAACCTATGGGTGGGTTTGTTCCTGCAAATGAGGACTCTGTCCTATTTATGAAGCGGAAAACCACGCGATTCACCTTACCATTTTCTCTGACAAAATTTCGGTCGCTGTTCATAATGGTTTGATGAAACGTTTTCTCGCGGTTTCCATCGCTCTCATCGCGCTTTGTGCGTCGGCGATTGCGCGCGATAAACCACTCGCTACGATTGCCCTGCTCTCGGACACGCACACGATGGTGAGCACGAATGGGCAGGATGGTGTTTACGAACAGCACTTCGAACGCGCCATTGCTCAGGTCAACAAAGCGAACGTGGATTTTGTTTTGGTTGCCGGTGATTTGTCTAATGGCGGCAAACCTGAAGAACTGCGGGAATTTCGCAAGCGCACGAAAGAATTCAAAGCGCCCGTATATTACGTGCCGGGGAATCACGATGTGGGGCACAAATTTAATTCAGGCAAAACTAACGGCACGATCGCTGTTGAGCGGGTGAAGGCGTATGAGCGCCTGATGGGCTCGTCGTTTTTTGCGAAGGAGGAACATGGCTTGCGGATTATCGGTTTGAACACGTCGCTGCTCGGCAGCGGGTTCGAGCGTGAACATGAGCAATGGAAGTTTCTCGAGACGGAACTCGCGACGACGAATGGCGCGCCCAAGGTGGTTTTCATGCATTACCCGCTGTTTCTGACGAATGCTATGGAACCGGGCGGTGGTTACTGGAACGTGGAACCCGAGGCCCGACAACGTTTGCTAAAGTTGTGCAAAACTGGCGTCAAAGCAGTGTTGACGGGACATCTGCATAAACCTTTGACGGCTGATTTCGAAGGCATCCTGCTGCTCGGCACGTCGCCGACTTCCTTCGGATTTCCGCGCGCGGCTCATCTCGAAGGTTGGACGTTGGTTACGATTCCGCAAAATGGGCCGATGACGTTTGAGCGGAAGCGGCTCGACGAAAACTGATCAGAGCTTCGCGCCCATGACGACGTCCACGAGCTTCGACGTCAACTCTGTGAGCTTCGCGTCGGCGCGATTGGTCAGGATGATGATGGTTGTTTTCTTCTGCGGGAAGCGGTTGATCATTGTATTAAAACCGCAAGTGCTTCCGTAGTGCCAGACGTGATCCGGGCCGGCCACATACCAGCCGTAACCGTAACCGCTGCCAGCCATGTCTGAGGTTTTTGAATGGACGGTGAAAGCGTCTTTGAGTCGCGCGTGACTGACGAGTTTGTCGGTGTAGAGCGACTGGTCCCACTTAAACATATCCACGACCGACGAATAGATACCGCCATCGCCGAGGACGGCGCTGGTGAGGCTTTGGTCAGCTGGTTCGAAGTGGTCGCCGTTTTTCGCGTATCCGAAGGCGCGATTCGGAACTGTGGAAATTCCATCCTCGAAGGCGACCGAGTTGGACATTCCGAGCGGGGTGAACACATTTGCTTTCAGAAAATCGGCATAGGATTGGCCGGAAACTTTTTCGATGATCAACGCGAGTAGCGCGTAACCAGAATTGCTGTAGCGAAATTTTGTGCCGGGCGGGAAATACGTCTCGTCATGTCCTGCGACAGTCTTGAGAACGTCTTTGTCCTTCATTTGCACCGTAGTCCCTGGAGGAACGGGGTCATCGTAATCGTAAACGCCGGATGTGTGTGTCAGGAGGTGACGAACGGTGGTCTGCTCGCCGTATTTGGGAAAGCGGGGGAAAAATTTCGTAATCTTATCATCGAGCGAGAGTTTATTTCGATCGGCCAAAATCAGAATGCCCATCGCGGTGAATTGTTTGGTCACCGAGGCAAGGCGGAAATTTGTATTTGTGGTGCAGGGAACTTTATTGTCCACGTCTGCCATTCCATAAGCTTTTGCGAAAACCGGTTTGCCGTCGTGAATGACCATGACGCTGGCGCCGGGATGGTTGCCGAAGAAATCGCGGAACAGTTCGTCGATTGCGCGTTCGTTCAATTGGCACATGGCAGTAGTTGAAGCAATTTGCACGAGGCAAATAACGGCTAACATTATTTGGCGGGAGTTCGTAATGACAGATGATGTGATGCGATCAGGTAGTTGTTCGAGAAAAATTTCCAGGGCTCCAAAGGTGCGCAACATTTGCGAAAGGACTGACAAATTGTGGTGCGCACCATTTACGAAAGCTATTTAGCATCGAACATCCATTATGCATATCCGGATTTTAGCACTCGCACTGTGGCTTGGCCTGCTCTCGTTGCGAGGGGCGAGGGGCGACACCATTTCCTTTGGCTGACACCGTGGCGAAGGTGAAGCCAAACATGGCGTCGGCTCACGTCGCGCCGACCGGCCTGACACGCAGCGAGTATTTGGCAACGATCGCAGGCATTGTTCATTATTTTCAGCACTTTCAAACAAAAGATGGGCGAATCATAGACCCGTTCCTTGAAAAGGAGTTTCAATACAGCACGCCGTGTTATGCGTGGGCAGCGACGGCGCTGGTTGTCGCCGGCGAGACCAATCTGCTGGAGAGCGCTTCACTCGCACTAGAGTGCGCCCTGACGGAATTGGCGGAAAACCGCCCAGCGATGCGGCACGGGGATTTTTTCACGTTCCCGGTCATGTTCGCTTACGAAAACTTGCGGACGAGAGTGCCGGTGGAGCGCCGAAAAAAATGGGAAGGCCTGCTGCGCGCGATGGATCCGGGCAAATGTACAACGATGTGATTCACGGCAAGCACGGAACCGTGCATAACTGGAATGTGGTGGCACTCTCGGGTGAATTCTTGCGGCATCAAGATGGGTTCACGGACATGACGTTTGTTGAAAACTATTTACAGGCTCAACTGCCGAATTTCACCGCCACCGGACAGTATCGCGACCCAAACGTGCCGATGGCTTACGACCATTTCCCACGACATTTTTTGGCGGCGATCCTCGAACGCGGATATCAAGGTGAACATGCGCAGGTTCTGAGCGAGTTGCTCGACAGAGCCGCCTGGACTTCGCTTCTGATCCAGTCGCCTTGCGGTGAATTGCCGACCGCCGGCCGCAGCGCGCAACATCAATGGAATGAAGCGGAGCAGTGCGTGACCTACGAAATTTGGGCAAACAGGAAGCAGCGCGAGGGCGACAACGTCGCAGCGCACGCATTTAAACGCGCAGCTCACCTCAGCCTGCAATCGATCAAACGTTGGGTGCGCCCATCTGGCGAATTGTGGATCGTCAAAAACCGTTTCGATCCTGCGGTGCGACACGGTTTTCAAAGTTATTCATCGCATTCACAATACAATTTGCTCGCGGCGAGCATGATGGCGACAGCTTGGAACTTCGCAGACGATAGCATCGTCGAGGGCGCCTGTCCGGCGGATGTCGGGGGCTTCGCAATTGAGTTGCCGGAGTTTCACAAGGTGTTCGCCAATGCTGGCGGGACGTATCTCGAAATCGTACCGCGGCCGATCCCGAATACAACAGCACCGGTTTGATCCGCGTGCATAAATCGAATGTCGAACCGCTCATTGGCCCAAGCGACAGCGCCCCGATCGCCGGAGGACCGCTCGCGTTGGGAATCGCGTGGAAGCAGGGCAACGATTGGAAAAGTCTGGCCCAATTTGGACGCGATAAGATGCACGGCGCGACGTTGGCAGTGTCGGATGCAAGACCAGCAGAGGTGAAGTTTGCTGTTACTTACAAGCTCGCTGATTCAAATGTTTCTGAGGTAGTCGAATCTTACGACATCACGCCCAATGAAATCAGAGTGTTGGCCGAAGCGAAGGGAACGGTTGCTGCAGTCGCCGTTCGGTTTCCCGCGTTGGTATTTGACGGCGAACGCGCGCCCCAGATTGCAATCGATGGAAAAACCGCTTCGGTCGCCCTGGATCA
>JAQGOW010000313.1 GCA_028293405.1 Verrucomicrobiales bacterium | reverse complement strand
ATGCATCAGCCCTGATGTGTTTCCCCTATGCTTGACTGCGGCGTTCCGGCCTTTTTAAGAAGACAGGCGGTTGCTATCATTTTCACCGGTAAGCCAATGTCGGCATGTTGAGTCGCAGTAAAAAAATTTTATACGCTGAGGATGATCCGAACGATGTGGTCATTTTCAACATGGTGTTGAAACGCGCGACCTTGCCGCATCAACTGTATTCAGTCGAGGACGGCGAGGCCGCTATCGAGTGGCTCCAGGGAATAGGAAAATTTCACGATCGCGACAAATTCCCGATGGCTGATGTCCTCATCGTCGATCTGAAAATGCCCCGCAAATCGGGATTTGACGTGCTGCAATGGGTGCGCGCGAATCCGGACTTGGCAGCGCTGCCGGTTATTGTTCTCAGTTCCTCCGATGATCCCGGTGACGTGAAGCGCGCCCACGCACTCGGGGCGACGACTTATTTTGTCAAATCAGCTTCGTTCCAGGAACTCATTCAGTATCTGCGCACTTCCGTTTAGTTTCCGGGCCCCGCAATTCTATCCAGAAGCGGCTCCCTTCACCTTCTTGCGACTCGACCCCGACACGACCATTCATCCGGTCGACCGCTTTCTGCACAATCGCCAATCCGACCCCCGTCCCGGGATATTCACCTGCTTTATGTAGCCGGTTGAAAATGCCGAACACCTGCTGGTGATACTCAGGCGCAATGCCGATTCCGTTATCCGATATCGTCAGTCGAACCCAACCGTCGCGTTCCTCGGCGCGAATCTCAATCTCCGGCCGGACATCCGGCTTACGAAACTTGATCGCGTTCGAGAGTAGATTCGTAATCGCCATTCCGAGCAATGCGTCGTTACCGCAAACCTGAAACGAAAAGTCCTGAACCTTCAACCTCGCCAAAGCTTCTTGGATTTGAAAATCCATCTCTTGGCAAGTGCGGGCAACGATCGCTCGCAAATCGAGCGTTTCAATCTGCAATTCAGCGCGGCTTAGGCGCGAAACCGCGAGCAGATCCTGGACAAGATGATTGAGCCGGATGGCTGACTGGGTGATGCGCTGCGCATAATCACGACCGGTTTCTCCGAGAACATCTCCGAATTCATCGACCAGCGCCGTCGCGAAACTCTCCTGCGCCCGAAGCGGAGCGCGCAAGTCGTGTGCGATTGTATAAGTGAACGCTTCTAAATCTTTGTTCGCTTCCTCAAGTGCAGCCGTTCGTGCTTTCACCTGTTTTTCCAACGACTCCGCCAATTCGCGATATCGGGTTTCGCTCTCGCCAAGCGCCTTCATCAGGTCGCGCTCTTCATATTGTCGGCGACGCGAACGTAGCGCCACCTGCAACGTATTTACCAAAGTCTCAGGACGAAATGGCCGCTCGAGGATGGTGACATTTCCCACCGTTCCGAATAACGCCAACCTGCGGGACGTTTCGCGACTACTGCTGCCGCCGGTCGCAATCAGGCAGATGGGAATCTCGGACCAGAACGGCTGTTGCGCCAGCAAACGGGTGAGCATCATCACCGACTCAGTTCCAAGCGTTTCCTCCGCCATCACGATCGCACCGCAGCCCTGTTGCGTTTCATTCACCACTTCAGCCATGTCACGGCACGGGTGCGCGTCCATCCCGGCATGCTGAAGAAATTCACAACTCAACTGCCCGTCTCGGCCCGTTGGCGCGAGGATCAGCACGCGTACTTCATTCGAATGGACAATTGAGCCGGCCACGGTTTAACAATCCAATCTAAGTGGAGTAAGCTGATCTCGCCATCGCGGGTATGTTCATTTCGAACTCATCATCTGCTGCGACGTTCCGACAAACGTTGGAACGCCCGTCAGGATGCCGTGGAATTCGTTGAGCGGTTCGCCAACCATGATTCCTTCCTTGGTGATTTTCAATTCACGGATATTACGCTCGTGCTCGCCACTGCGCTTTTTCAACACCGATATCGCCTGTTTCACCTGTCCGCCCGCTTCAAAATAACGAAGCACCACCACCGTGTCGGCCAGATAGGTTAAATCAACCACGCTTTGCATCGCGCCGAGCGCCCCTTGTTGCGCTAGGACCAACATGGAAATGACTCCTTGCTGATTCAGATACGCGAGCAACTCGTGCAATTGCATGCTCAGATAGCGTTCATCCGGCATCGCATTAAGATAACCGTTGATGCTATCAATCACGACCATGCGCGTCTTTTCCTCCGTCACGGCCTGACGAATGCGATGCATCAATTCTCCTGGCAAAATTTCTGCAGGATCGATTTGCTCGATTTTGATCAACCCTTTTGCCACAAACGGTTCCAAATCCATCCCCAAAGCAGCGCTTCGTCCCACAAATGTGGCGATAGTTTCGTCGAACAAATAAAAGTTTACATGTTCACCTCGTTGCCCGGCCACAAACGCCTGTCGAATCGTTAAGGTCGATTTCCCCGTCCCAGGTGGGCCCATGATGATGGTGCTGGTTCCACGATCGAAGCCGCCGCCTAAGAGTTGGTCAAATTCTTTGATGCCGCTTGGCACCGTTTCCCGCGTAAATTGGGTGCGATGCTCTGCGGCAATTAATCGCGGATACACCGTGATGCCGCCTCGCTCAATCGCGTAATCATGGAAGCCTTCGCGAAACTTCACGCCCCGGATTTTTTCAACAATCAGCGTGCGCCGGTTGATGCCATAAACCGGGGATTGTTTTTGCAGGCCTATCACCCCGTGCGCCAGACTGCGCACTTGCTTGTCTGTGTCACTGCCGGAGTGATCGTCCAGTAAAAGGATGGTGCATTGCTTGCCCGCGAGGAATTGTTTCAAGCCGAGGATTTGTCGCCGATATCGCAAAGGCGTTTCGGCCATCAACCGCATCTCGGATAGCGAATCGAACACCAGCCTCGATGGCTTAAACTGGTCGACTGCATCCGTGAGGATTTTCGTCGTCTTGTTTAGTTCCACTTCTGACGGATGAAAGAAAGTATGGTCGGTTTCCGCTTTGAGCTGCTGCTCGATCGAGGACAATTCCAGCAGCGTAATTTTTTCCAATGACCACCCGTGAGACTTGGCCACCTGCACCAGTTCCTCTTTCGTCTCAGACAAAGTGATGTAGAGGCAATTCTCGTTGAGTCGTGCCCCTTCGAGCAAAAACTGCAAAGCCAACGTCGTTTTCCCGACTCCGGAATCGCCCTCAATGAGATATAAACGATTGCGGGGAAAGCCGCCGCAAAGCACATCATCAAGTCCCGGAACGCCGGTGGAACAGGCTCCGGGAGAAATGTCACATCTGTTCGCCATTTGCAAAACATCCTGCTCTGACACCTGGAGATTGGCAATCTGAGCAGGGTTACTACCCGGTGACTCAGGGATTTACCGAGGTTTAAAAATCAATCTCCATGCCACCCCCTCGATGTGGAGCCATTTTGTAACAAAAAACTGCTGAATTTGTCTCTCCTGTCTTTCTCGTCTCTCCTGTCTCTACAGTTTTTGCGCAAACCGTAACTTCACTCCACAATCGGCGCGTATGAAAAAGATAAAACAGAACGCCAAACAAAACGCAGTCGGACCGCTTAATGATTACGCCGCATCGCGCCGGGCAGTGGTCAAAAAAACTTTCTCATCTTTTCTCATCTTTTCTCGGGATTTATCGTCTTTTCTCATCTTTTATCGTCTTTCGACCCCGAGACCCCACCCCCGTCAAAAGGGTGCATTTTCCTCGAATCTTATTGAATTCAAGCTACTTGGAACTTTTAAAATGATACAAATTACCCACAAAACGACACTCATTCGCGTGTGTGGGAGTGCTGATCATCTCTGTAAATATCTGTGCCCGAGGCGACTGAGCGTGAAGGCAGTTAAGAAACTACATGCGAATCAGACAAATTCCTTACTTGGTGTCTTGGCGTCTTGGTGGTTAATTAACGAGTCCTGTTTACAAACCATGCAAACTTTATCAACAGTCCTATTGCGTCCCGGCGAAGCCGATCGCGTCATCGCCGGCCATCCCTGGATCTATTCCGGTTCCATCATCCGCCTCACCGCGCCCGCTGAAGACGGCGCGCTCGTCCAGGTCAAAGACCATCGCCAACGCTTTCTCGGTGTTGGCTTTTACAACACCAAGTCGAAGATCAGCGTCCGCATGATCGCCCCTGAAAAGGTCGAGATCGACCGCAGCTTTTTTGTCGACCGCATCCGCGCCGCTCTTGCGATCCGCAAACGTCACTTGCCCAAAGCGACCTCCTTCCGCGTCGTCAACGCCGAAAGCGATTTCCTGAGTGGGCTTATCGTCGACAAATATGCCGACGTCTTGGTCGTGCAAATTTCATCGCTCGCGATGGACCAGCGCAAACAAATGATCGTCGATGCACTGATCCAAATCTTTTCGCCGCGCGCCATCGTCGAACGCAGCGAAGCCAATTTCCGCAAGTTCGAAGGATTGGAGGAATCCAACTGCATTCTCGAGGGCGAGATCGAAGGTACGGTGCCGATTGAACTCAACGGCCTCAAGTTCGACGTCGATATCGCTGGCGGTCACAAAACCGGTTTGTATCTCGATCAACAGCGCAACTATCAACTCGTCGCCGAATTGATCAATCACGGCCAGGTCCTCGACTGCTTCAGCTTCATGGGCGGCTTTGCTCTGCATTGCGCCCGAGCCGGTGCGACCCAAGTCCACGCGTTGGACCAAAGCGTCGATGCGAATACCGCCGCGGAAAAGCACGCCAAGAACAACGGCCTCGCCGACAAGTGCTCTTTCGAAACCGTGAACGTGTTCGATTTCCTCAAAGGCCAAACCGCCGTCCGTCCGCACGAAAAAGTCGTGCCGAAATTTGACGGCATCATTCTCGACCCACCGTCGTTCACCCGCACACGTTCAGCGGTTCCGGACGCCATGCGTGGCTACAAAGAGATTCATCTGCGCGCCTTGAAACTCCTGCGCCCGGGCGGAACGCTCGCGACATTCTGCTGCTCGCACCACGTCGATGCTGAGATGTTCGAAGCCGTAATTTTGGATGCCGCCTACGACGCCCGCCGCATTTTGCGTCGCGTCGCATCCTATACGCAGTCACCCGATCACCCGGTCCTGCCCGCAGTCGCCGAAACCGAATACCTAAAAGGCTACGCCTACGAACTCGTGAATTAATTTGGAGTGCGGGCGTCCTCGCCCGCAGCAACGTAGAAAGCGGTTCGGTGCGCAGTTAACTGTGCGCGCAATTGCACTGCGGTCGAGACGAGAGGATTAAAATATCCTCGCATGACGCGCGATTTTTTCCGAAGCTCAGGCTCGTGCCAAAGTGGGTAAAGTTCCTGATCGCCGTGCTGTTGCTGCCGATTTGTATCGGCACAACGAAGGCGCTTTGGAGCGTATTCCGTCACTCCGGCGGCGCGCATGAAATCTGGATGCCGATGCTGGCTGGTGCAGCCTGCTGGGTCGTGGTGTTCGTGCTCTTGCCGAAACCGATGTGGGTCTACGTCGTCGGCCACGAACTGACGCACGCCGTTTGGACATGGGTTTTCGGCGGGAAAGTGAAGAAGTTCAAAGCAACTTCTGAAGGCGGCCACGTCATCGTGACGAAGAACAACTTCGTCATCGCGCTGGCGCCGTATTTTTTTCCGCTCTACGCGGTGTTGTTAGTGCTGTTGTTCTTTGTCGGAAATTTTATCTGGCATTGGACCCGTTACATCACGTGGTTCCATTTGCTGCTCGGTGCAGCCTATGCGTTTCACCTGACGTTGACCTGGCACATTTTGAAAACCCGCCAGAGCGACATCACGAGTCAGGGCTATATGTTCTCGGGCGTGGTGATTTTTTTGGGCAACGCGATGGTGTTACTCGTCGGCGTGCCGATGGTCGCACATCGTGACGTCATCCACGCGCTCGGTTTGTGGGTCGAATGCAACCATCAAGTGCTGCATTACGTCGCGAGAATGCTGTAACCGTTGCTTGACCAGCCCGCAGCCAGCGCATATCTGAAAACGTTTTACATGAACAATCGTATCGGACTAATCGGCGGCAGCGGCCTGTATCACATCGAAGGCTTCACCAAACAAAAATGGGTGAACGTCAAAACGCCGTTCGGCGCGCCGTCAGATGATTTCCTGACCGGCGAGTTGGCCGGACGCGAAGTTGTATTTTTGCCGCGACACGGTCGCGGCCATCGCGTGTTGCCGAGCGAGTTGAATCATCGCGCAAATATTTACGGGATGAAAAAGCTGAACGTCGCTTGGATCATCAGCGTCAGTGCAGTCGGTTCGTTGCAGGCCAAATACAAGCCGTGCGACATCGTGTTGCCGGACCAGTTCATTGATCGCACGAAGCGTTCATTTGAACATACGTATTTTGGAGAAGGCATCGTCGGCCACATCGCCTTCGCCGACCCGATTTGCGAAGAGCTGCGCGGTTTGATTTTCAAAGCCGCAAAAGCCGAACGCGCACGCGTCCACAACGGTGGCGCTTACGTGAACATGGAAGGCCCTGCCTTCAGTACGCGCGCCGAGTCGATCACGAACCACAAGCTTGGTAATGATGTGATTGGGATGACGAACCTCGGCGAAGCGAAATGCGCGCGAGAAGCGGAGATCGCGTATTCGACGATGGCGATGATTACCGACTACGACGCGTGGAAAGTTGATGAAGCACACGTCACCGTCGACATGGTCATCGCGAATTTGCGCAAGAACGCCGAGCAAGCGAAAGCGATCATCCAGCGCGTTCTGCCGCAGATTCCAAGAGCGGCCAACTGGCCATGTCACGATGCCCTGCGCAACGCGATCATGACCGAGCGCGGTTGTTGGCCGAAAGCGACGATCAAAAAATTGGGCCCGATACTCGCGAAGTATTTGAAGTGAAAAAGCTGCTGACGAGCTTGCTGATGGTAGTGGCGCTTGCGCTGTGCGTGATTGTCGCCATCCAATGGGTTCGAGAAGCACGATTGCATCAGCAGCTTCAGGCGTCAGCGGATTCGCTTCACGAAAAGAGTGAAGCACTGCTGACCGTGCAGGATCAGCTCAAACGTTCCGAAGGCGAAGTGCAACGCCTTGAGATACTGCGAGCCGAGATGTTCGACAAAGCGAACACAAACGCTTTTCTAACACTCGATTTACGGAAGCAACTCGACCAGGCGAAAGCCGACGCAGAAGCAAAGGCGCATTCGGCGGAAAACTATAAGTCAGCGTTGCAACAGGCGAATGAAAACATCGCCAAGCAGAATGACAGCATTCATCAGCAGAACGATGAATTGAAGAAGTTGGCGCAAGAGCGGAACGAGATCGCTGCCAAGTACAATAAGCTGGCCAAAGACTTCGATGATTTGGCGAGGAAATGGAACGACCAACAACAAGAGTTGGCCCGCAAAGCCAGCAATCAACGGTCGCAATGATAAGCCGGGTTAGGGCTGGGTAACCTGATAAAAGTAAGACGACGAAGCCGAGGCCGAATCGAAATACTGCAGCGTCCCTGACGAACTCGAGAACTTGCCGAGGAAGCCCCAGTTCACCATGTCAGGACTGCGAATGACGCTAAACGATTTGCCGGTCAACCCGCGCATGTTCAGTGTCACGGTGTTGCCGTTGACAGTGACTGAGGTGAGCTCAGGCGCGTGAAGAATGCTTCCAACGCCGGCATTGTAAATTCCGGTGATTTCCGTCGCGCTCAACGCACGATTGAAGACGATGATTTCGTCCATCGATGCCGGGACGAAATCCAGAATCGCGCCGTTCGAGGCGACGTAATCAGCGCCGATGTATTGGCGCGGCAGCCGGATTGAATTCGTCAGGGTGGTGACCAAAGAGCCATTCGCATAAAGTGAGGTGCCGCTTGCCGTGCCGACAAACGTCAGATGCACCCATGCGCCGATTGCTGTCGTGTATCCAAAGGTGTAGTCGCCGACGCCGAACTGGGTGAGGCCAACCTGATGCGTGCCGTTGTACTGATCGAGTTTGAGCGCGTTGGTGCCGTCGCTAAATAGGCCGGTGGAGGCGCTGGTGTTGCTGCGCCGGTTCACCCATAACGACACCGTCCAAGGCACGGGCACACTCGCTGCCGACGTCGTCAGATAAGATGTCGAAGCATCGAAGCGAAGACCGAGACCGGTTTTGCCAGCGACATACGTTAGATACCCGTGCGGCGTCAGGTTGTTCGTTCCGTAAACGTCGTTGAGGTTCCCTTGGCACGGCCAGAAATCGACGATGCTCGTCGGTGCGATAATCGAGCCCGGCGCATTGGTCGAAGGCGTAACGATGGACAGCATTGCAACCGAACTCGTGGCCATGCCGAGTGCATTGCTAATGGCGACGTAGTAGTTACCAGCGTCAGCGAGCAGTGCGTTCGTGACGGTGAAGTTGGTGGAAGTCGTGTCCGTGGAAATGAGTGTTTGGTTACGGTACCATCGGAATGTAAACGGTGGCGTTCCAAGCAGTCCTACCGAGAACGTTGCATTCGAACCCTCATCGACGGTCACGTTATCGATGTCGTTTGTGATAAGTGGTCCGCCATTGCCGCCGATCATGAGCGTTTGAAACAACTGATTCGTGGTGCCGTTGAACACATCGGCGTCGCCGCCAGACCAGTTGGTATCGGCATACTGCCAAACTGTGAAACCGCTCCATGGAGATGTCGAAGGAGCGCCGGTTTGCGGATTAGGATTGGCCGGATATCCCGACATGGCATTTGGCCACTGCGTGACGGTTGAGTTCAAACCGCCGTTATACCCTGACCCCGGCGCACAATACCAGGTGCCCGAGTAAACCATCACCTTCATCGTGATGCCCTGTGATTTCGCGTAGTTCGAAACGTAGTAGCACCATTCATTCAACCATTGTGACGAGGTTGTTTGGTTCAAGCTCGTGTTGGTAATGCCAGGTGCTTCCCAGTCGAGCATTGGTATCAGATATTGGCCGCCGGTTTTTATGTAAGGACCGGCGGTGTTGATGAAATATTGCGCTTCTGAATCAGCACTGCTTGCACCTGTGATGTTCGGATGCAAATCCGGCCGAGCGTAGTGATATAGGCCGATCGGGATGCCTTGCGCTTTTGCGCCATTGATGTGGCTGACCAATGTGTCGTCAATGTAGCCAGTGCCTTCCGTCGCTTTGGTATAGGCGAAGGCGATGCCGTTGGTTTTGCATTTCACCCAGTCGACTGTTTGTTGGTAATGCGAAACATCGGTGCCGAGTGGTTTCGAAGCCATTACAGAATAGCAGGCAAGAACCGCCAGCGTCGCGAGCAGTGAACTGTGGAATCGACAGACGCCGCGCTTAATCGAGTCGGACTGTGGAGCAGAAGCAGTCATAAGAGATCACGGCTGGGTCACTTTGTAGAAATATTGAGGTGCGCCGTTTTGAGAGTCAAAAATCTGAAGCGTGCCAGAGGGTGAACTGAGGTGATAGATGGCGGCCCAGTCTGTGAAGTCTGTGGCGCGATAAATGGTAAAACCTTTGGCGGGGATGCCGCGCATATTCAATTGCACGGAGTTGCCACTCGTCACCATCGAAGTGAATTCCGGCGCGCGCACCCAACCGGCTGCACCGGCGGAATAAATCGTGGCAATTTCCGAACCGCTGAGAGCGCGATTGAAAGTGGCCACTTCATCCAACGTGGCGAGCAGGTAGTCGGTAATGGTGCTAGTGGATGATAGATAGCTGACGCCCATGTAAGCGCGTGGCAGTGGTTGCGAGTTGGTCACCGAGATTTGCAACGTGCCGTTGATGTAAAGGGTGGTGCCGGTCGAAGTTCCGACCATCGCGACGTGGGTCCATGTGTTTTCGGGGACAACATAGCCAAAATTGTAATCAGCGACGCCGAAGCGGGTGATGCCAATGGCTCGCGTGTTGTTGTACTGTTCAAGTTTGAACGAGTAGGTGCCGTCGCTCAAGAGGGCTGCCGATGTTTTTGGAGAGTTCTGTCGGTTGACCCATAGTGAAAGAGTCCAGGGCACCGCGAGGCTCGCGGCACCGGTTGTCAGGTAGCTCGAATTGCCATCGAAATGGAACCCGAGGCCGGGTTGTCCGGAAGCGTAAAAGAAGTTGCCGTTCGCCGTTGCGTTAAGCGGGCCAAAGGAGTCACTTGTGTCCGCCTGGCCGTCCCACCAATTGATCATGCCGGTCGGGGCCAGAATTGATCCAGGGGCATTGGTCGGCGGCATCGACACAGAAAGGTAGGCGAACGCGCTTGGTGTCACGCCAGTGGAGTTGGAGACAATGACGGAGTAGTTGCCGGCGTTGGTGATATCAACGATTGGAATACTGTAAGCACTCGTGGTTGCGCCAGCGATGTTGGTCGAGTTGAAGCGCCATTGATATTTTAAGGAAGTGCCCGTCGCACCAACCGAAAAATCCACGTTCGTGCCGGGAGCCACTACTACGCTGGCTGGTTGATTGGTGATTTGTGGCCCGGTGCTGATGATTACCTGCGTGGCGAGAAGCGTGGCGTCTGTTCCGTTAAAAACGTCTTTATCAATGTTGTTCGCATACCCTGTGATTCCGCCCGTTGATGAATATTGCCAAAAATTCCATGCGCCTGTGCCGGTCCCCCAGCGTTCGCAGCCCGTGCAAGTGGTCCAAGGTGTGCTGGTCTGCGCGGCTTGACCGTTGTAATCGGCGATGTCGCAATACCATGGACTGATCGTCGAATCAAAACTACAGGCGTTGCAAGCGCTGACATAGATATTTGGTTTCAGTTTAACCCCTTGCGCTGCGCCATTCGCGACAATGGTGTTGCACCAATCATTGCACCACGCCGTTGTGGTTGTTGTGCCGACATGTCCGGTGAATGCCGCACCTTCGACGTCCAACATCGGATTTAAACTAAGCCCGTCGCTTTTAGTGTAGGTCGCGGCGCGGCCCCAAAAATGGCTCGCTTCAGTTGCTGACGTGTTGGATTCGGGATGACAGTAATGATAGGAACCCATGTAGATGCCGGCGGCTTTGCCGTTGGGCATGTGGGCCGTGTATTGGCTGTCGCTGCCCGTGGCACCTTCCGTCGCTTTGGCCCATGCGAAAGTGATGCCCCCGCTTTTTATCTGAGACCAGTTCATCGAGGTGTCGGGTTGGTAAACGGAGACGTCGATGCCGAGCGGACGCGCCGCGAGTAACATGCCATGACTCAGAAGATAAAGCGCGAGCGCGAGCGCTCCAGTCGATCGAAGAGGAAACCTGGCGGGCATTTGACTAAGATAGCCACAAACCAAGCTCGAAAACAAGTCAAACGACCGTTTGTTTGATTAAAAAATGTTTACCCAACCGACGTTATTTTGGCGCGCTGACGCGGTAGAAGAACTGGGGGTAATTCGTGGCGCTGCCGTCGGTGAATTGATATGCGCCAGAGTCGTTCGTCACAACGCTGAGGGTGAGCCAATCGATCAGGTTTGAGGAACCTTCCACGACATAACCTGCGCCGGGTGCGCCGTCGATGGTAAGTTGGAATGAGCCATCGGAATTGAGGGTAGGGGATGAGGTCTGTAGTTGGACGACGGTCAGGACCGCATTGCTGGTGTTTGTGGAACCTGCGTTGCTGGAAGCTGTGCCGACATAAGTTGCCGCATCGGTGAATTGAACATTTGTCAAAATGAGTTGGTTAGCTGTCGCGCCGGGAATCAAGACGTTGTCCT
>JAQGOW010000280.1 GCA_028293405.1 Verrucomicrobiales bacterium | reverse complement strand
AAACGGTTGTGCAGCGAATCATAAGTTTGAATCATCTGCTTGCTGTATTCGTAAAGGACCTGGCCTTCGCGCGTCAGCCGGAACTTCTTCTTACTGCGTTCGATGAGGAGCGACTTGAACTGTTTCTCCAGAGAGCTGATCTGCTGGCTGACGGCGGATTGAGTGACGGCGTTGATTTGCGCTGCCTTTGTAAAACTTTCCGTTTCAGCGAGGTCGCAGAAGACTTTCAAACTCTCGATTTGCATTAGGACTAATAAATGCAAAGACCACCATGAAGTCAACTTATGATGCTAAATAAAGGTAAGCAATGTGAATCAACGCTAAAAACCGGCCAAAGCAATAACCGTCCCTGATAATGTGAAATTTGAGTTTTAAGAAATTTCGAACATTCGAATCTGCTTCGAGTTTCGAATTTTGTGCTTCGAGTGTTTAACTATTTCGCTTTGGCTTCGCCGTACAATTTGGCGAACGCCTCAAGGAACTTCCCCGCTTCATCCTTCTTCTGCTCGCCCATCGCCAGCACTTCCTGGTGGGACAATTTCCCGGCGGCTCGGGACGCAGCAAGATTGCTGATGAAGGAAACTCCGGCAACAGCCATGCCATGCTGCCGCGCGACAATCGCCTCGGGCACCGTGCTCATCCCCACGGCATCCGCACCGAGCGTCCGGAATGCGGTGATTTCGGCCGGCGTTTCGTAGTTCGGGCCGGAAACAGCGAGATACACGCCGCAATGCCAACGCACCTTGCTCGCTTTGGCCGCCTTCTTGGCAACTTCGGTCAATTCGCGATCGTAACATTCCGTCAAATCGACAAAACGCGGCAACCCGACGATGGCAGGTCCGCGCAACGGATTTGCACCCATCAAATTGATATGATCATCCATGATCATGAAATCGCCGGGACGAAATTTGCGATTCACGCCACCGCCGGCGTTCGTGAGCAAGAGCGACTTGATGCCAAACTCAGCCAACGTGCGCACCGGGAACACCACGCGCGACATATCGTGTCCTTCATAATAATGGGCGCGTCCCTTGAGCACGACCACCGGCACTTTATCAAAATAGCCGAAAATCATTTTACCCGCATGTCCGCTGACGCCAACCGGCGGAAATCCGGGCAACAGTCCATAACTGACTTCGTGCGCCACCTTGAAGTTATTCAACGCCTGCTGAAACCCGCTCCCCAGAATCATGGCGAGTTGAGGTCGGAATGGCGCTTGTTTCTTGAGAAGTGCGGCCGTCTTTTTCGGATCGTGCATGGTATAAGGGCGAGCATTATTGGGCGAAAAAACGCGAGTGCAATGCTAATTAAGTTTTTCAGTTTTCAGTTTCAGACGGACGGCACCGGAACGTCTGGTTCGCAGCGCGACCGTCTCTGCCTTTTTAGAGATTAATTCTGGCGGTGAGGCGTTTGAGGTGTTCGGGCGTAACGCCGCCTATTTTGGTTTTCGTGGGCGCATTTGTTTTTTTGAGTTCATGCATTTTTTGGCTTCGAAGGCGGTGCGCTCGCGCAGGGAGACACGAGGAATTGACCACAAATGACACGGATAATGAGCATGGGCCGGCCATGTAGTCTTTACAGCTCACCTGTGGCAAGTGGCGGGAGTTTGTTAATAAAAAAATCGCCTGACAGCGCTTTGTCTGTCAGGCGATAACTTTTTCGATTGGGTCTTAGATCAACCCAGGCTCGCACGCGAATGGCTTAAGGCCATTGCGGAGCTTCGCTTTCGGTCCAGTTGGACGAGCCATCGGTTTCGAGGTAGCAATAGCCGTCGCCAAAACCGGTAGAGAAATAATGAATGTTTCTCGCCTGCAGTCTGGCTCGGATGGTGGCGTCGATGGCCAACGAGCCGTTACTGATCAGCGCTTTGTTCACGCCGGCAGCGTCCAGGTATGCTTCGCGGCAGGAAATTGCGCCATTGGCGTTTACACCATGGTGTCCGACCTTGAGAACCTGACACAGGTTGATTTCACTCCCATAGGGGCCGGCAAGAATACTGTCTTCAACATTTCCGTAGGCATCGGCCTGCATCAGGATCGACTTGGCACCGTAGGTGATTTTGAGGACCAATGAAGCTTCGTTTTCGGAACCCCAATCATCGGAGCCGCCATCAACTAACGAATTTTCCGGGCTGAGGCAGCGAATTTTAAACGCCTTGCCGCTAACAGTCGTGTTGACGATATAGGTCCCGGCCACAATCTTGGTCATCGACATGCCTTTGTTGCTCAAAGCATTTACCAAGGCGGTGTAGTAAGTCGTCTGCGTATTGATAGCGCCTTTGGGAAAATACATCGTCGAGTTGTTGACCCATCCGTTGCTGACGAATGCATTCATATCGCCGATATGATCAATGTGATCATGGGTGCCGACCAGGTATTTGACCTGGGAAATCCCCAACGCGGTCAGCCTGCTGGTCACGGCTCCGTAATAGCCATCATCGCCGATATCAACGACCATACGTGTGTTGTCCGGAAGCTCGATGATCCAACAATCAGCCCGCGAGCCCTGCGGACGGTTAGGGTTGGAGCTGGCGACCATGTGGATTCTCAGGAATCCCGTAGACCCGGCGTAAGCTGCTGGTGTTGCGACCAGCAAAGGTAATGCGGTTAATGCTACAGTTAGTAACTTCTTCATATATGTAATGGTTTTCGCTTAACGGCACAATGCCGCAATGGTTTACTTCAAAGCTTTAACGGGTGGAACATTGTCACCTTAACAATGGCACGACCGCGTGCATATACCCTCAATGTGGGGTGTTCCCCACCGATGCGACATGCACGATTAACGCAAAGCAATTCCCTAAAGAAATGAGCACTCGTATTCTCACTCACAATATTCTGTCAATCACCACGTCGTAGACATCCTCCGCGACGCAAAATCGCGCCAATCGCGCGCGGACCTAGCCCAACTCCTGGTGAAAGAGGCGGTGTAATAGAGCGGTCGCGACAACACGACCGCCCTAGTGATA
>JAQGOW010000277.1 GCA_028293405.1 Verrucomicrobiales bacterium | reverse complement strand
ATCGTTACAGCTACCTGGCGACAGTCGGGGTATTCATCGCGATCACGTGGGCCTCCCTCGAGTTTATCCGTAACTCCGCAACACGAATCGGCGCTGCAGTAATGGCGCTCGCGCTTTGCTGTCTGGTCACTCCCGTGCAGGCCGGTTATTGGAAAAACGGCGAGACCCTTTTCACGCATGCACTGGCCGTCACTCGCGACAACCACATTGCATACAACTACGTCGGCTATTACCTGTGGAACAAAGGTGAGACGGACCAAGCGATCGAGTACTACAGAAAATCGATCGAAATCGAACCGACCTACGACGAGGCACACAACAATTACGGCATCGCTCTCGCCGTCAAGGGACAACTCGACGACGCCATCGAACAGTTTCAGATCGCCCTTCGCTACAAAGATCATGCCGCCAGCGCTCACGGCAACCTCGGCAACGCCTACGCTGCCCAAGCCAACAATTTTCTCGTGCAGGGCAATAATGCCGCCGCCGAGGCGAAATTCGACGACGCAATTTCCGAATTCAACCAATGCCTTCGTCTCAAAGCCGACGATTCTCAAGGCCATTACAATCTCGGCAACGTCTACGCCCAACGCGGAAAATCGGCCGAAGCGATTCAGGAATTCCGCAAAGCCATCCAACTCAAACCCGAAAATCCCGAAGCGCATTTCGCCTTAGGCTTCGTGCTCTCCCGCCAAGGCAAATCCGCCGAAGCCGAAACCGAATACCTCATTGCTCTAAAACAAAAACCCAACTACCCCGAAGCCACCCAACAACTCTCCGCCTTACGCTCCCCTAAATAACCGAGATTCTTCAACTAGCCCGTCATCGCTTGTTACAGTTGACAAGCCGTAACTTCACTATCACAATATGTCGGCCCGCCGGTCCATACCGGCTCCGATCAACCTCGGATTTGCTCTTTAAAACGGAGAAACAAATGTTTCTCCGATGTTTCTCCAACCCTTCTCGGATGTTTCTCCATGTTTCTCAAAAGAGAAGGAATGAGCAACATTTTTGAATTTTATTGCCCGACATGAAAAAAAGGCCCTACGGCAACAATTCGATAGTGGATCTTCCTGCGGGTTATGAGGGCCTTGCCGTTTTGCTCCCCTTGATCCGCCCAGCAACCTTTGTGCCTAGTAGTCTTGGTGGTAGAATTTAGTTCAGAAAAACTGCTGTTTTTGTCTCTCCTGTCTTTCCTCTCTCTCCTGTCTCTACATTTTTTGTAAAAAAGCAACTACATGACACAATCCGGACGTATGGAGTTCCGCCTTTAGGCCGTTCCGAGAATCAACACAACGCGCACAATGAAGACAACCGACAGCAGCGAATCATGGGAACAGACGATGCAAACCACAGGAGCAGTGTGCCCTCGCACATCTGACCTCATTGGCGCATCCAACAACCATGCTCAACTTCGGTCTAGCTTCGGTTCAACTTCGGTTTCACCTCGGTTCAGCCTCGGCAAAACCGCAGTGAACCGAGGTAAACCGAACCAAACCGAACCAAACCGAGGCAAACCGAACCTTTAACAAAAAACAAAAATTTAGTAACCCTCAACGTCCGTCTTCGTTCCCTTCGTTTCCTTCTGTGAAGACCTCGTCTGCCCTCACCGTTCCCTGTCAAACCGTCTTTTTGAGGTTGTATATAGTTGATAATTCTGCGCTATCATACGCGCATACAAGCCCTTCGACTTTAGCCCTTATGAAATCCCGTCTCACGTCCGTCCTGTTGGTGTTCCTTTGCCTGGTCCTCACTTCCAACGTCGCTCGCGCCGCTCGCCCGCTCGGCATCGACATTTCCAGTTTCCAGCCCGACGGCAACATCAACTGGTCACAGATCAAAAGCGGCGGCGTTACCTTTTGTTGGGCAAAAGCCACCGAAGGCCAGGGACTCAATGACAGCACCTACACGGCGCATATGGCCAATGGTAAAGCTGCCGGCGTGATCATGGGCTCCTATCACTACGCCCATCCCGAACTCAATTCTGCTGCGACCGAAGCCAGTCACTTTTGGGGCCGAGCTGCTACCTACACAAAAGCCGATGGTTTGACACTCATGCCGATGTTGGACGTCGAAGGTTCTGCCTTCAGTGGACACGTAGGGTCAACCAGCGTTTCCGATTGGTGCAATGACTGGTGCACGGATATCGTTGCCGATGGTCAGGGGGCTGGGTCGCTCTCGCTCACACCTATCATCTACGTCAGCGCCTGTAATGCGTGCGGCTTTGATACTACGGTTAGCCAGTGGGGCGCGGATATTGCCAATTATAGCGGGAACGATCCACAAACCAGTAATCCGTGGACGGCGTGCTCGAGCTGCGAACGTTGGGGTAACAGCACGACCGGTTGGGATTTCTGGCAATACGATTCCACCGGCGGCATCACCGGTTACTCCGGCAACATCGACAAAGACGTGTTCAACGGCACTTCGATCGCAGCATGGACGGTCGGTGCCAACACCAACTCCACTATTTGGTACTGGGATCCACAAAACACCGCCGGGGCCAACCCTTACACCGGTTCTATGTCCCAAACATGGGAAAGCAACAAGTGGAGCTACACCTCTGCAGGCTTGGCCTCGCCTGTCGCTTGGGTGAACGGCAAGGCTGCTTGTTTCGGCGTGCACACCGGAATCGGAACCCCAGCATTCACCGTGACGATGAATTCCAGCCATACTGTCGCTGGTTTCTTTGATGGGCCGTTAACTCCGAACGCCTGCGACGTCACCGTTACCGGTACTGGCACTGTCAATTTAGCCAGCGGCGCACAAGGGATGGACGTTAAAAACGCCAGCGACGGTTCACTCGCGTTGATGCGCATTAACGTGAACATTGCGGGCTCAGGCCAGATGTTTCCGGAGGGCAACGGCCAACTATTTCTTCACGGCTCCAATACATTTTCCGGCGGATTAGTTTTGGGATATGGCGACCCCGTCAAAGGTACTAACGTATTCACCGGCATCCTGAATTTTAACAACGGCAACGCTCTCGGAACGGGCACGATCACGCTTTGGAAACAGGGCAATGGAGCCGATCTGAAATTGGAAGGTACTGCGGCCGTCACAGTGCCTAATGATTTTGTCATCGCGTCCGCAACAACCAATGACATCTGGGGCAACGCCGCTGGGCTGACGCTGTCAGGTGATTGGAACATGAGCGCAGCATTAATCACCCTTGGTGGCGGAACGACTGCCGCCAACAAAACTATTCTTGCCGGCACACTGAGCGGCGCGAAAGGTTTTACCATCTATAATCCCGCAACAATCATCCTCACCGGGACGAACACCTACACAGGAACGACAACAATCACTTCGCCCGCAGTTCTGCAGATCGATGGCTCAGGCAAATTGGGCAGCGGCTCTTATACTGGAGCGATTGTCGACAACGGCACATTTATTTACAGCAGTACTGCCTTACAAACGTTGTCAGGCATTATTTCCGGAACTGGCCCGGTGCGCGTTACCGACGCTGGTACACTCATCCTCACCGGCGTGAATACGTTCAGTGGTGGCACGATCGTCAGCAACGGCGGCACCTTGTGCGTCACTGCGGATTCGGGTCTCGGCACTGCAGCCGGAGCTCTCACGCTCAACGGCGGCTCTCTGAAAAATAACAATTCTGCGCCTACGATCACATCGAGTCGCACGATCACTCTTGGCGCAAGCGGTGGTTACTTCGACGCCGGCTATTCTGGAACAAACGCCATCACCCTTAGCGCGAAATTGAGCGGCTCCGGTGCGTTGTTGATCAACCAGGACAGCTCGCCCGTGGTGCTGAATAATGTCGCGAACAATTACACCGGCAACACAATCATCGGCACCAACGGCCCTGGCTATTTTTCAACAGGAACTCAAGCCTGGCTGAAGCTCGGAGCATCCGCCGTCATCCCGAACGGCTCTGGATTCGGCAACGTCATTATCAATGCCGCGTGGTTGGGACTTCTGGATCTCAATGGAAAGACGCAGACCATTAACGGACTCAGTGGCGATGGAACGGTCACAAGCGGAACCGGTAATGGCACGCTCACCATCGGTAACAACAATGCAACCAGCACATTTAACGGCACCATTCAAAATGGTGGCGGCACAGTCGCGATTGTGAAAACCGGCACCGGAACGGTAACTCTTGGCGGCGCCAATACCTACACTGGAACCACAACAATCAACGCAGGGACATTGGCGCTCGCGAGCGCCGGTTCCATCAACAACACGCCGAGCATCACAGTCGCGGCGGGCGCAACGCTCGATGTCTCAGCAATCAGTTCATTTGCCCTAAGCGGCAGCACGAGCCTCAACGCCAGCGGCACTGCCTCCGCCGCGACAATCAAAGGTGGAACGGTCAACCTCGGCTCGCGTCCGATTGCTTTGACCTGCGACGGCGTCCATCCCGCGCTCACCATTTCGCAAGGCACGTTGTCGCTCAATGGCAATGCACTCACCGTCAACGGCGCAGTCCTCGCTGACGGCACCTATACTTTGATTCAACAAACCACCGGCAACATCAACGCGAGCGGTTCGTTCACTGTGACCGGCACCGCCCTCGGCGGCAAACCCGCTTCCATCTCCGTCGTTGGCGGAAGCGTTCTGCTCGTCCTCAACATCGCGCCCGCCATCACGCAACAACCGCAAGGCAGCACCGTTAGTCGCGGTGACAACGCCAGCTTCACCGTCACCGCCACTGGCACTGCGCCGCTGAATTATCAATGGCGTTTTAACGGCAGCAACATCCCTGGCGCGACCGCCACCGCCTACACCAAAATCAACGCACAAATTTCTGACGCCGGAAGCTATTCAGTGGTCGTCAGCAACGCCACCAGTTCCGCCACGAGCACCGACGCCGCACTCTCGATCAGTGCCTGCCTCATCTCGTTAAAAAACATCAGCGTCTCCAACGGCATCAACGCGAGCCTGACCTTCAACGTCGATGCCGGAACGAGTTACACCTTTCAATCGAAAGACGCTCTCACCGATGCTCAATGGCAGGACCTCAATACCCTCAGTTCTGGAACTTCCACGCTGACCGTCAACGATATCGCCGTCACCAACTCGCAAAAATTCTATCGCCTCACCTCGACCTGCACCGCCACTCGCCCCGCCGGTTTCGTCGCGCTCTCGCTGCTTGGCAATTCCGACACATTCATCTCGATGCCCTTCCTCCGACCTGCCGCATCGACTGCGACGATCGTTTCCGCCGCCGGCAACGTCATCACTGTCGCGCAAGACAACGGCCTGCCATTGGCAGCCAATCAATTCGTTTACGTGTCCGGCTCACAATCCAACACCTACTACGTCCGGTTCGCTTCAGGCGCGCTCGATGGAATGATTTTCCCGGTGATCTCAAACGACACCAACAGCCTCACCTTGAACCTCAACGGCAACAGCCTCAGCGGGGTGGTCACCAACGACCTCGTGTTTGTCGAGCCGTATTGGACATTGAACTCGGTCTTCCCCAACGGCACTGGCGTGAACGTTTCGCCAACGGTCGGCAATCGCAATACCGAAATCCTCATGCCTGACCTGACGACCACCGGAATCAATCTAAGCGCCGCCAGGATTTATTTCTTCAACAACGGCCTGTGGAAACAAGTTGGTCAAGGCTCCGTCGATCACGGTGATGACACGGTCCAACCGAACACGCCGTTCATCGTTCGTCACAACGTTTCAACCAACACGTCATTGTTCGCCGCCGGCAACGTCAATGCCGCCAACATCGCGATCACCTTGAACATCCCGCCCGATGCGAGTAGCAAACAAGACAACTACATCGGCCTGATGCGTCCCGTCACTCTGACCCTCGACGATTCACAACTCATCAGCAGCGGCGCATTCGTTGCAAGCCCGGTCCCGGGAAGTCGCATCGATGAGTTGCTCGTGTTCGACCACACCGTTGCCGCTAAGAACAAATCCTCGGCCTCGATTTATTACTATTGGAACGGAGCCTGGCGTCGCGTCGGTGCCGGCAGCACTGTCGTAGGAACTGATCCCGTCTTCACCCCCGGCACCGGAGTGATACTGCGAAAAGGCACGAACACCCCCGCCACATGGGTGAACACGCCAAATTACTAATTGGCTTTTTTGCTGGTTAGCTTTTCGAGCATATTGCGCGGCGTGTCATAACTGGGCCGCAAACGAAGCGCCTCCTGAAACTGCGCCACCGCTTCGGCGGTGCGCCCAAGTGTCGAAAGGCTCATACCGTAATTGCAATGCCCCTCCGGCAACGTCGGATTCATCTCGACGCATTGACGAAACTCTTCGCTCGCTTCGGCAACATGCCCGGTGCGCGCCAGTGAAGTGCCGTAACCGTTGTGCAATAAGGAAAGACTTTCATGGTTGTGCATACCGACGTAGCTGAACGCCTTCAGGTATTCAGGAATCGCCTCTGCATCGCGTCCAGTCTGCGTATAACCGTAGGCCAGACTGTCATGCGGGTCCGGATAACTCGGCACAATTTCGAGCGCCTTGAGCGCGTGTTCAACGGCTCCGTTCGGATCGCCGTGTTCCACGAGATACGCGGCGAGATTGTTATGCGCAAAAGCATTTCTCTCCGTCACAGCTAACGACCGTTCAAAAAGTGTTTTAGTATTTTGCCAGGTCCAAAGGTAGGCCCGGGTCGAAACTGCCAAAGCAATCACAACAGCTACTCCAGCAACAGCAATCGCCGGTGCCGGCAGTTTCTTTTTTTTGAAAACAACACTGGCCGTCATCGCCACTGCCAACGGCATGACGACCATCGGAATGTAAGTATACCGATCGGCAAACGCATGCGCCCCGAGTTGCACGAGACCAATCACCGGCAACGACGTCGCCAACATCCAAAACCAGGCCACCAACCACCACGGCTGCCGTTTGTACATCAGCAACGAGAACACGGTGAGCGCTATGAATACACCAACCGCAACAGCCACGCGCCACATCGGCCAATGAATCGGGTGTGGGTATTGCGCCGCTAAATCCGTCGGCCAAACAAATGATTTCAAGTAATGCAAATGCGCCACAAACGCATTAGCGACACGCGCACCGAACGGAACCTTATCCAACCCTGTCATCGATCCCGACCCTTCCCGCGCCGCCCAAATCGTGATCGGCACCGCCGCGAACGCGAGGATCATCAGCGGTATTTTTTCGACCAACAGCTTCCGGAAACTTGGCGTAAATCGTAAATCCGAAATCGCAAATCGCTTCAGTGGCCAAAAGTCCAATAACAACAAAGCCGCCGGCCATGTCACCTGCATCGGCTTACACATCAACCCGCAAATGAATGCCAGCAGCGTCAGTACATACATGCGTCCCCGGCGCTTCGAATCGTTTGGCGCGCTCGTTGCGTAATGCGCATAGGCGAGCAATGTCAGCATCGAGAAAAATCCCGTGGTCACGTCCTTGCGTTCGGCAACCCACGCGACCGATTCCACCCGCGACGGATGCAAAGCAAACACCGCCGCCGCAAAGGCGCTGCCCCATGGCTGCTTCGTCATGCGTTTCCACGCAAAGAACAAAGCGATGCTGCTGCCGATGTGGAATAGCACTGGTTCGATGTGATGTTTGCCGGCGTCGTTGCCGAACAATTGCCAGTCGAGCAAATGCGACAACCACGTCAGCGGATGCCACATGTTGCAATCGCGCGTCGTGAACGCCCACGCGACTTGCGACCAACTCAGGCCTTTGTGCACTTGTGGATTGAGGCTGACATAAATGGTGTCGTCGTAGAGAAGAAACTCGAAATGCTGCACCGGCCAGTAAACGGCCGCGACCAAGCCGATGAGGCCGAGGCAGATGATCCACGAACGTTTGGTGGCACTGAGCATCGCCGGTATGTTGCGCGGCTTGTGCGCGCGTATCAATTTCGGAGTTCCGCAAATGAGTGTGGCTAGCAATTCCTCACGACAATTTCAGGCCCGAGCCTGATTTCGAAATGACGGTTTTGCGCGACATTCAAACGGGAGTTGTTCCCGCCAGGGGTTTGGTTCTATGAAGACGCGCTATACAGCCAAGATTATTGCAAAGGGTGGACGGAACGGCAGTGTTTCTTCTCCCGATAAACGGTTTCGAATGGCAGTCCGTCCACCACCGGAAATGGGTGGAGCGGCGGACGATCCTGGCACAAACCCGGAAGAACTTTTCGCCGCCGCATATGGGTCGTGTTTCCGATCTGCTTTGGAACAAGCTGCTCGCGCTGTGCGAATTTCCTTGAAGGATTCGACGCTCACGACTGTGGTCAACTTGAAAGAGACGAACGAAGGTGGCCAGCAGTTGGCCGTGGAGTTACGTGCTGATCTGCCTGGCGTGGATCGCGTCACAGCGGAACGTTTACTGGAACAGGCGCATCGGACCTGTCCGTATTCGAAGGCGTTGCGCGGAAACGCGGAGGTTAAACTGGCTTTGGCAAAGACCGGACGAGTTCGCGCAAAAAGACAACTGGTTTCGTTTGGACGGTAGCGCCAATTGACATACGCCTGCGGGCGAAATAGTCTAGGTGTTCTCTGGTTGGCGCGTTCGTCTATCAGTTAGGACACGGCCCTCTCAAGGCTGAAAGACGGGT
>JAQGOW010000276.1 GCA_028293405.1 Verrucomicrobiales bacterium | reverse complement strand
AACCTTTCGGCGACCAACCCGTCGCGTGCGTCGGCAACATGAAATCAAAAAACTCTTCCAGATCGCTCAAGCCTTTGCGCAAGTATTCCCAATTATCGATACGCGCCTGGATAAACTGCGGCAGCTTATTGATCTGCACACGCCCGATCGCGGCCTGAATATCGAGCGGCTTCAAATTGTAACCGAAGTGCGAATAAGTGAACTTGTGATCGTAACCCTTCGGCAATTCGCCCAGTTTCCAATCAAAACGCTTCCCGCAAGTATTGTCCTTACCGGACGCGCACCAACAATCCCGACCCCAATCGCGGAAGCTCTCGATGATCGACTTAAATTTGAGACTGTCGACAATGTTCACCGCGCCACCTTCGCCGAGCGTCAAGTGATGCGGAGGATAAAATGATTGCGTCGACAAATCCCCAAACGTGCCGGTGTATTTGTCATCGTATTTGCAACCGAGCGCGTCGCAATTGTCTTCGATCAGCCAAAGATTGTGCTTCTTGCAGAACTCCTGCACCGCCGAGAGGTTGAACGGATTCCCAAGCGTGTGCGCAAAAATCACCGCCTTGGTTTTGCCTTCAACGAAAGCTTCCTCAAGTTGATCCACCCGCGCGTTGAGCGTGACAGGATCATTGTCGATGAAAACCGGAACGAACCCATTCTGCACGATCGGTGCAACCGTCGTGGGAAAACCAGCCGCAACCGTAATCACTTCGTCGCCAACTTTAACGCGACGATTTCCAAGCTTGTAAGAAGACAACGCAGAAACGGCGAGAAGGTTGGCCGAAGAACCCGAGTTACAAACAATGCTATTCTTTACCCCGATGAATTTGGCGAGTTCCGCTTCAAACCCTTCGCCTTCTTTACCAAGCGTCAGCCAAAAATCCAACGTGCTTGAAACCGCCGCCGCCACTTCATTCTCATCAAACACCCGGCCCGCGTATGGCACCGTTGTTTGTCCCGGCACAAATTTAGATTTGCGCACATTTTCAGGCGTGGGTTCGTAGCCGGGCCGATTAGCCCCGTGCGTCAGACGTGAAAATTCTTTAGCCAGCCGGATAATCTCGGCCTTAATTTCAGCGGGATCATTTAACATGGTCGGCGAGGACATTAGCATCGAACCCTGATTCAAACAACAACCGGTTTCAGGCTTCGACCTCCATCATCACTGCTGCACAGCCAGGATGATTCCCCCGGATGAGGAAGCATAACCGTCGACAGCAATCTGGTAGACTGTTCCCGCGGTGGCGACGAAGCTGATCTGACTGGTCGCGAACCCGCCGTAGTCGTCGTTATTTGCCACCAACGAGAGAGTGGATAATGAACTGCCTGTATAAGCCGCCAGGATCGTGTCAAACGTGCTGTTGGCGGTGGAAATAGTGACGGTGCCGGACAGCGGTGCCTGCCACTGCCACCACACAGATTGACCACCTGTTGACGAATAATGATACGGCTCGTTCGTCTCGCGAGTCGCGCCAACGTTGCTTCCGACCACATAATCCGACGGCCCCGACAACAACAGTCGGGTCGCAAAAGCATCGTTGAAGAGTCCTTGTTTCAAGGCCAAACTGATGTTGCCGCTAGCGCCAAAATAGCCATCCACGGCGATTTGGTAAGTTACACCGGCGCTAGCGGTGAAAACCACACGGCTGCACGATCCGACGCCGCCTTCGTCATCTTGAGCGATCGATGTGAGTGCGGATACCGTCGTGCCTGTATAAACTCCCAGAGTCGTATCAAAAGAACTGCCGTCGGTCGTGATCGAAACGATGCCGCTCGCTGGCGCAGTCCATGTCCACCAGACTGATTTACCGCCGGTTGCGCCGCCATGATCAGGTTCACCGGCTTCCTTTGTCGCACCTACATTCGATCCTGTAAAAAAGCCACCCGTCGACGGGATCGTCGTCCGGTTAGCGAATTGATCATTGGATCCGCTGCCGCCTGCAGCATTCGTTGCATACACGATACGGTAAAAACGACGGTCGTCCGCCAGCGCAGGAGCATTGGAAATCGCGAGCAAGCCGACCGGTGAAATTGCATTCGTCATCAAGGGCGACCACGTCAGAAGATTGGTCGAGATTTGAACGATGCAGTTCGTCGTCGCCGCGCCCGTTACGGTGAACTTCACGACGCCATTCGTCAGCAGCAGTCCGCTGATCTGCGGCGTTGGCGTGGGGCCGGGTGCCGGCACGTCCGAGTTGAATCGAACACTTCCCCGATTCCACGCATTCGTGTTGGTTTCGTCATACTGCACAAAATCGACCGCGAATGCTGTCGGTTGCCCGCCAACGTCGTAGTCTGCCTGCAATACATTAAACCAACCGGAAAGCGTGTTATCGCCCCGACCCGGTGAACTGAAGGCCAATCCAGGACCCGACCCCATGAATGGCCACCGCGTTGCGTTCGCATAAAAACCAACCTGCGGCGTGCTGAGCGCTGGTCCAACAATCACTAGCTCATAGCCACCGGCGGTCAAATGCACCGAATCGGTATAAACACCCAGGCTCCCCGTGTGACTGGCCCCAACGCTTGTAAGATTTGTCGTTTTGCCACCCCCGACCCACGCGCTTGGCGAGCTGCTAAAACTAAAAAACGTGGCAGCCGCGTCGGCGGACGTGGTCAGACATTCCGATCCAAGCAATAAAACACAACCAAGAAATATTCGTTGGATAAAAAACCAAAAAAACCGAGGCACCCCGTTCATATGTGTGGGCCCTTTTTGACCGAGCCCTATTCCGAAGTCAACCAAAACCGCGTGACCCACTGTCGAACACTGGCTGGTTAGGGCGACGTGTCGGGGAGGTCGGTGTGGTATTCCCTATAATCCGCGCGCCTTTACCTTCGTGCAATTGAACAGCCATCGACCCGTGACCAACAAAATTACCAAATCCACACCACTGACGATTACGGCAGCAACCGGTTCGATTTTCCCTAAACCACCAAACGCAACCCAATGAAAAATCCCGAGCATTACGATTGAAATGGTACTTCCAAGAAATCGCGTCCATCGATTTTGACCTGGCCTATATGTCAGGATGAACCCGCCAACCAAACAAAACATCCCACCTGCCGCATAACCAATAATCGCGTTATTCCCGCTCGTTCGTCCTGCGAAGATAGGAAAAAATCCGAAAATTATGGCGATGACACCCATCAGTTTCGGCGGTGCATTCATGCGCGTCAGATCCGTCGCGTCGGCTACCCCAGCTTCATTCGCGTTCGTCTGCCGCGTTTGCATTTGAAGGAACATGATGCCAAACAACGCGAACACACCGCCGACACCAAAACAAATCCACGCACCGCCATGAATCCCCGGTTCCAACACCGCCGTTCCTGGATTATTTGGCGAATAGTACACCGGCACCTCCGCTCCGACCGGATACCGTTTTAGAACACCACCAGCGTAACTCGACGAAGCCGACATCATCCCGAACGCGACCTTAGTTCCGAGATACCGAGTGTCACCCACCGAATAACCGTAGGAAATATCAGCCGAATAAGTGTTGCCCCCTTTGTTCGAAGAATGTTGTCCCATCCGAGCCGTGCGAATCGTCCCAACCGTCGTTGGCCAGCTCCTGCAGCGAACGCTCTGAAACACCAAATTCGCGCCCACCCCGATGATCACCACTCCGATGATGATGAACAACCAAGGAAACCATTTTGGCGCGTTCTTCTTCGAAGCCTTGGATTGCACGTCCCAGCATTGACACCCGCTTCCAAAACGTCAAAACCCAAACGCACAGCGAACCGATGTGATCGGGGTCATTTGCTTCGACGTTTCTGCGCCAACAACCACTGATACATCTCGGGATTGTCGTAAACCTTCGCCCAGATGTTGTGATGCGATTTTGGAAACTCCGTATACTTGATCGTTCCACCCGCAGCCTTGATCGCCGCGACCATTTTCTGCGACCACTCTACCGAAATAATATTGTCGCGCGAGCCATGGAAAACCCAGATCGGCAACACTGCCAATTTATTCGCCATCCCAGTATTCCCGACGCCGGAAACCGGAACCACTGCCGCAAACCTCTCTGGATGCTTGGCTGCAATATCCCACGTCGCTCCTCCACCCATGCTCAAGCCAGTGAGATAAACCTGCCTGCTCTCCACTCGATACCGGTTCACGATCTGATCCAGCAGACGAACGACAGCACGGTCATCGAAGCCCCCCTTCGTTTGCGGAGCAACCAAAATGAACGGAAACTCCGGATGCGTGAGGACATATTTTGTCGGCCCATTGCGTTTGAGGAGATTTAGGTTCGTGCCGCATTCACCCGAACCGTGGAGGTAGAGCAACACCGGCCATTTCTTCTGCGATTTCTCGTATTCCTGCGGCAGAAACAAAAGATAATCCATCTTGGCCCCCACCGACTTTTCCGGCAGCAAAAGCGCATCCCCGGGCTTAGCGGTGTTGTGTGGTTTTTCCTGCGCGACCGTAACATTCGCGATCAGGAACCACCCAAAAAGCGACGTGTAAAGCCCGACTCGAATCATCAGTTTTTGTGGAAGAGATATCGTCCTGTCACGATGCGATTCGTGCATGCATAACTCAATTCCAAATCCAGAGACACCATGTCTAGTTGTTCCGAATTTTTTTAGGACCAAAACGTTATTCCTCTCGTTTGCCACACGCTACAGAGCCTTGACTGTCGCTCCGCGTAAGTCGAACCTCACAAACGCGTAAGCGAAATGGGCGACGACGATGTTTGCGATAAAGTCGCCTCAATAAATCGTGGTTAAAGCTATTTACATATCTCTCGCCTTAGCCCTCGCCTCGTTAGTATGGATTCTTTTTCCAACGTCGCAACCCGGATCTCAAACGGTCGACTCCGTGAAAAGGTTTATGGCGGACCTTCACAACAGTCTCTACTACTTGGACCAAGCCAAACAGCAATGGGCTGCGGACAACAACAAGTCCGAACTCGACACCCCAACGCTCCAGGATTTGATTCCTTTGTTGGGAAAGCACAAGAAGCTGATCGAGGACATGCTCGCGTTGGGGATAGAATACAAAATCACTTCACTGAAAGCACCTCAATCGGACGTAGCGACGCTCACCCAAGATATCCATTTTCGAGCGGGCTGGGCACTTCTTGATGGATCTGCAGGAACTACTTACTGCATCAGCACCCATTGGACTCACCCGTCAGTTAAACCGAGGGAGCTCTTTCCGAAGGTCACATTTTTCATTTCTCTGGTCGTGTGCCTTCTTCTGTTTCTGATTAAAAAGATGATTAAAAAGAAGCGAACTTTGAAACCAGCCGCCATTTAACAGCCCGGATTTACTTATACCTTAATGCAATACGTTCTCATCATTCATGAAGTCGCAGACTACGAAGCCTGGAAAAAGGTTTTCGACAACGCCGCCACAATCCGCAAGGAGGCGGGTGAGCGCTCGTATCAGTTGCTCAAATTTCAGAACGACCCGAACAAAATAGTCCACTTTTCCGCGTGGACTTCGATCAGCGATGCCAAACGCTTTTTCGAATCTCCTAAGCTCGTGCAAATCCGAAAAGACGCTGGCGTGAAATCTCCCGAGTTTATTTACCTCGACCAACTCGAAGCCGGGTCGTTGTAGAATCACGGCTGGAGTTCTTTCGGATCGAGCGCCGAGGCCTTTACCCGAGCCGTCATTTCTGTTTCCATCTCCAGGAAACGCACAGGGGTTATACATGATTAAACCTATTCAAAACCGATTCACATTGCTCATTTGCATGCTCGCGCTGTTGTTCAATGCAACCGCACATGCCGCCGCCCTTCACTTCCTTGCTATTGGCGATGCCGGCAGCGGCACCGATATGCAAAAGTCTGTCGCCGGCGCGATGGCCAAATACGCGCAACAAACCCAATCCACTTCACCCCTCAATTTCGTTCTCGTTCTCGGCGACAATTTTTATCCCCAAGGCGTCACCAGCGTTCGCGACCCACAATGGAAAACAAAATTCGAGACAATGTACGACGCGAAGCTCTTGCCCGTGCCCTTCATTGCTGTTCTCGGCAATCACGATTGGAAAACCGACTCCCCGGACGTCGAAATCGAATACTCCAAAGCGAATCCCAAAAGCCGTTGGCAGATGGACGGCCACTATTATAAGCGCACTTTCTCCATAGATAGTGTGCAAGCCGACTTCTTCCTCATCGACAGCGCGCTGTGGGACGGCGATTCACACATCGATAAATACAGCGACAAGAAAATGGCCGAAAAACAACTCGCATGGCTGCGCGAGCAACTCAGCACTTCGACGGCTCGCTGGAAAATCGTCGCTGCCCATCACCCCATTTTCTCCAACGGCGGCCACGGCCACGACGGGAACATCCTCGCCATGCGCAAAAAACTCCTGCCGCTCTTCAACCAATACAAAGTGGACGCCTACATCACCGGCCACGATCACGACCTGCAGCGAAACGAACCGCGCGACTCACAAACGCAGTTCCTGATCAGCGGTGCCGACGGCAAACTGCGCCCGCAAAAATACAAAGACTACGGCCCATTCTACCAATCGACCCTGGGCTTCCTCAGCATCGAACTAACGCCAACAGAAATGCGTGGCAAATTCCTTGACGCTAACGGGAAGACCCTGAACGAATGGACCCGCGCACCCCTATCTCTGAAGTCGCAAAACTGAACCAACACCTGAAGAAATAGCTTCAACCCGTTCGAAAACTTTCCACGTCCGACAGGTCCTATTCGTCTGACCAGTTCACCTGTTTTGTCGGCGGTCATTTTGACGTCTCCTTAAAGGCGGCACGCAATAAATCTTACCGGACGGCTGAGTAAAAATTATTTTTTCACTTGGACAGCCTTTGTCCAAGTGACCTTGCTACAGTTGGCTCATGAAAATTGAAATATCGGAAGTATTTATCACTCGTGCCGACTCCATTACGATGGACGCGGCACCGTCCGCAATCGGCATTGCCGCCCTGGAACCCGCGCCCAAGACCGTCGGGTGGCGACAACGCGTATTGGCCGTGTTGCAAAACACCTTCGGAACACCAAACGCACCGCAAAATACACCGAAGCTGCCGAAATGCCGTCCCTCGGTAGGTACCGCTTCGTATCGAGTTGTACCGGGTAGTATCGGTTTAAAAAAAGTGATTTGTTTTTGGACTATTTCAAAGCAAACCAAAGCAACCACCGATGCTGGATCGGTGTTTAATCTGTGTTCCATCCGTGGCCAAAAAACATTGAACGGAACGCATTGACTTAATCCATACCATTGGCTCAAATTCATTTAACAAATTTAGGACGTTAACTACCCGATTTTTATGCCTCCCAAAACCGAAAAACCTGCTGCGCCTGCGCCCGAGTCGAAAACAGTAGCGAAAGCAGTCGATAAAGCCAACGATGGCAAACTTTCTGCCGCCCGCCAACGCGATCTCGACGCCGCCATCTCCACCATCACCAAAGCTTACGGCGAAGGCAGCATCATGCGCCTCGGCGATGCCCGCTCCAAAGTCGGCATCGAAGTCATCCCGACCGGCGCACTCGCCGTCGATCTCGCCCTCGGCGTCGGCGGTTTGCCACGCGGACGCGTCGTCGAAATTTTCGGCCCTGAATCATCCGGTAAAACGACGTTGATGCTGCACGTCATCGCCAATGCGCAAAAGAACGGCGGTCTCGCAGCCTTCATCGACGCCGAACACGCGCTCGACCCCGCTTACGCCAAGAAACTGGGAGTAAACCTCGATGACCTCCTCGTCTCGCAACCAGACAGCGGTGAAGAAGCCCTGACCATTTGCGAAACCCTCGCCCGTTCCAATGCCCTCGACGTCATCGTCATCGACTCCGTCGCCGCGCTCGTGCCAAAGGCCGAACTCGAAGGCGAAATGGGTATGGCCACCATGGGTATGCAAGCCCGCTTGATGAGTCAGGCCCTCCGCAAACTCACCGCCATCCTGAACAAGTCCAAGACGACCTGCATTTTCACCAACCAATTGCGCGAAAAAGTCGGCGTCATGTTCGGCAATCCCGAAACGACTCCTGGCGGTAAGGCGCTGAAATTTTACGCCAGCGTCCGCATCGACATCCGTCGCCGCGACACCTTGAAAGACTCCGCCGGCAACGCCATCGGCAACTGCGTCAAAGTGAAGATCGTCAAAAACAAGGTTGCACCGCCCTTCGCCGAAGCCGAATTCGAAATCATTTACAACCACGGCATCAATAAAGAAGGCAGCATCATCGATATGGGCATCGCCAGCGGCGCCCTCGACAAGAAAGGCGCATGGTTGCAATTCGATGGTGAGTTGATCGGCCAAGGCAAAGACGCCGCCCGACTCGCACTCGTCGAAAAACCAGATCTCGGCAAAAAGATCATTGAAGCCATCATGATAAAGCGCGCCGCCACACAAGCAGCGGCCACCGCTGCGCGTGGATAGATTTGCCCGTTGAGGCGCTAGATTGGTCTGTGATACATTCCGATATGATCGATTGGACAAAATGTTCAGCCGTCGAGAGCCGCCCGGGGAAGTTGGGCGGAGCGTGGGTATTCCGCGGCAGTCGTGTTCCGGTGGAATCACTCCTCACAGCCCTTGAACGCGACATGAGTGTCGACGGCTTTTTGGTTCAATTCGAAGGCGTTACTCACGACCAGGTA
>JAQGOW010000571.1 GCA_028293405.1 Verrucomicrobiales bacterium | reverse complement strand
GATGGCGCGGCGGTTGCAAAACAGGTCACCGACTTCAACTCGCTCCTAAGCCGCCATCACGGTGCAAAAGACCATACGCCGAAGGAATTAGCGACCGTTTTGAAAGAAGTCTCCAAAGCAGCCGCTGAGTTGGCCGCGACTACCAACAATATTGCCGACACCGATTGCAAATGGTGGGCGCATACGTTGTCCACAATGTGTGTCGCGCAAGCCGAAGAGTTGCGGTTGCTGACACCTTGGGTTGAATTACCTCCGGCACCCGAGGACCTGACCAAACTAGTTTTCGCGCCAGATGCCAGTCGGCTGCACGAGTTGTCAGGATTTCTCGCCATCCTCGACAACATGCCAACCTTGCGCGAGGCGGCGCGGTTCGACCAGACGTTGTTGCCGTTACTCAATCTCGTCATACACAAAGTTTGTTCACAAAAGGCGGCGAGCGATAAAGCGCTCGAATGGCTAAATTCCGTCGCGCTATGCATCCAGCAAGGCTCGCGCAACGCCAAACACCGCATGGACAGCATCAACGCGCTGGCCCACCGATGCAGTGACGTCGCCGAAATGGACTTTCGGTTTTTGTTTGATGAATCGCGCGAACTATTTTCCATCGGTTACAACGCGACCGACCACCGGATGGACGGCAGCTTTTACGATCTGCTCGCATCCGAAGCGCGCCTCACCAGCTATCTGGCAATCTCGCAGTATCAGGTCCAACAAGAACATTGGTTCGCACTCAGCCGAATACTCGTCTCGCCGAGCGGTTCGCCCGTCCTCGTTTCGTGGAGCGGTTCGATGTTCGAGTATTTGATGCCAATGCTGGTGATGCCGAGTTATGAAAACACGTTGCTTGATCGCAGTTGCAAAGCAGCCGTCCAACGCCAAATCGAATACGGGCGCGAACGCGGGGTGCCGTGGGGGTTTTCTGAATCTGGTTATTACCTGACTGACGCGCATTTAAATTATCAATACCGCGCCTTCGGTGTCCCCGGCCTCGGTTTGAAGCGCGGCCTTGCTGACGACCTCGTTGTCGCCCCGTATGCCACGATGATGGCGTTGATGGTTTACCCCGCCGAGGCGTGTGAAAATCTGCAACGATTATCACGCGAAGGCCGGGAAGGGCGCTACGGATTTTACGAAGCAATTGATTACACACCGTCACGATTGCGACCAGGCCAGGCGAGCGCAACCGTGCAATCGTTCATGGCGCACCATCAAGGCATGGGCTTTCTCGCGCTTGTCGATTTATTGCGCAACAAGCCGATGCAACGGCGGTTCCAATCTTATCCATTGTTCAAGTCAACCGAACTCTTGTTGCAGGAGCGCGTGCCCAAAGTGGTCACGCCGCTGTATCCCGGCGAACTGGAAGCAGAGGGTCGTCCCGAAAGCGAAAACAAAAAGGAAGAGTTCATTCGCGCTTTCTCCAATCCGAATACGCCGTTCCCCGAAGTGCACCTGCTGTCCAATGGCCGTTATACCACTGCTGTTACCACCAGCGGAGCCGGGTTTACACAATGGAAAGGACTCGCGGTCACGCGGTGGCGCGAAGATGCTACACGCGATTGTCACGGCACCTTCTGTTACATCCGCGATCTCGACACCAATGACGTTTCTTCAATCGCATATCAACCGACGACAAAACCTTCAAGAGTTTACGAGGCGATTTTCACGCAGGGCCGAGCCGAATTTCGGCGGCGCATCGACGAGTTGGATGTTCACACTGAAGTTAGTGTGTCGCCGGAAGACGACGTTGAGTTGCGCCGCATCACTCTGACTAATCGCTCACCGAAACCTAAGACAATTGAACTTACCACCTACGCCGAAGTTGTGCTTGCGCAACAGAATGCTGATCTGTCGCACCCAGCCTTCAGCAACCTGTTTGTCGAAACTGAAATCCTTCGCCAACATGATGCCATACTTTGCAAGCGACGGCCCCGCTCGCCAAAGGACAACCCGCCCTTCTACGTTCATTTGCTTCTTCCGCACGGAGCTGTTTGCGATGAACCGTCGTATGAAACAGATCGCTGCAAATTCATAGGCCGTTGCCGCAACACCGGAAATCCTGCTGCCATGGAACAACCGGGCGCGCTGTCCAATAGCGAAGGTCCGGTGCTCGATCCGATTATTTCGATCCGCCGTGTCATCAAGCTCGATCCAGATCAGTCGGCACGGGTCGACCTTATTTTTGGCGTGAGCGAAACGCGTGAGGGCGCGATGCACATCGTCTCGAAGTATCGCGATGCGACACTTTCCGATCGCATTATTGACCTTGCCTGGACGCATTCGCAGGTAGTTTTGCACCAACTCAACTCCACTGAAGCCGATGCACAGTTGTTCGGCAGATTAGCCACCGCACTCATTTACGCGCACCAATTCCGTCGCTCCCCCGCAGCCACGTTGCTCAAAAACAAACGTGGCCAAAACAGTTTGTGGGCTTATGGAATCTCCGGCGACTTGCCGATCGCACTCATTTCGTTGAGCGATGCGAATTTGACCGATTTTGCAAAGAATATTCTGCAAGCTCACGCTTATTGGCGTCTCAAAGGACTTCAGTGCGACATGGTCATCATCACACAGGAAGATTCGGTTTACCGTCAAAGCATCTTCGACCAGGTCATCGGGATGGTCGCCGCGTCGACGGAAGCTACCATGCTCGATCGCCCTGGCGGAATTTTCGTGCGACGCTCCGACCAGGTTCAGCCGGACGATCTGGTGCTTCTGCAAACCGTAGCGCGCCTCGTGCTTTCAGATGGAGCCGGAACTTTGGCCGAGCAAACCAATCGTCGTGTTCGCCCGGAACCAACAATTCCGCAATTGATTCCAGTTCGTCGTGCCGAGCAGGACCGCCAATTTCCACCGCGTCCACCAGAGCAACGCCTGAAGTTTTACAACGGCTATGGCGGCTTCAGCCCCGAAGGCGACGAGTATGTCATCACTCTGAAACCCGGCCAGGCGACGCCCGCGCCATGGGTGAACGTG
>JAQGOW010000230.1 GCA_028293405.1 Verrucomicrobiales bacterium | reverse complement strand
TACGAAAATGCCGTGCAGATGGAGATGGATGTGGCCGAGGACCTCCGGCGCGAGGGCTACACAGTGACTGGTGGTCATTAGTGCTCGGACGATTTTGCAGTTGCATTGCGAGGGCAAAAGGTAGTTTGTTGACACATCACACCGAACCTCGGACCTCTATGAAAAAGCTGCTTACATTCGCAACGTGCCTTGTCGCCCTCGCCTGTAATCTTCGCGCAGCCGATCAGCCGCAGCCAATTCGTTGGGCAGTTGCGAGCAAGCAAGAGATCGAAACGACGATCTTCAAGTGGACCCAGGCCAAGGCCGAGGAAGCAACGAAAGACGAGGCGTCGCCCGAAATTGAGGAAAAGATCCGCGCCTATCAGTCGCTGCAGATGGAGTTCACAATGAAATATATGCATCTCCGGTCGATTCCGATGCGCCCGGTATTCGGCGCACCGCCGAAACCCGAACCAAAAGATCCAGAATACGACGCAATGGCAAAACGTGTCGCAGATGCGAAGGCTCCAATCGCAGCAATTCTCGATAAGCGCAACAATGTGATGACGAAGTTCCGAGACCAGTATTCGGTAGAGAAACTCGTCAGCGAATACTCGAAGGGACGATTCGACCTGGTAGTAGACGCTGGCTACAGAGGAACGCGCGACACCGTTTTATTTCACACCAACGGCGAGGTGCTGGATATCACATTGGCCGTGATAGATCTGTTCGAGAAGAAAGTCGCTTCTGCAAACGAAAAATCGTCCAAGCACTGAGTACGGCAGCAGCCGATCAAATAACCGTTCCTTTACGCAACTTGCGCTTCAACCTTCGCTACCGCTTTTTCTTTCGGCGTGCCGAAGCGTTTCATCCAATAAAGAAGCTCGTTGATTTTTTGACGCGAGTATTCGCCCATCAAACAAATCTGCACCCAATTGCGCGAACGCAGGTATTCGCTGCCGCAGCTAAGCAAGTAACCCGCTTGTTGAAGCTGTGCACCGAATGCGGCGGAATCGATTTCTTTTGGGAGCGCCACCGTGACGACGCCAGGCGCGGAATGTTCTTCTGGGGCAATCAAATCAAATCCGGATTCGCGCAACCGACTGCGCAGCCAGGCACTGGTTTGACTAACATCTTTATATTTGTCCGACCAGTTCACGCGTTGAACAGCGGCGGCAAGCGCCCGCAACAGATTCGATGAATGCGTGAACGCGATGCCGTTGCACTTGGCGTAAAGGCCGATGTCCAAGTAGCGCGGCAGTTTTGATGTTGGCGCGATTTCGTGTTGATAAAAAACAATGGCCAGACCCGGATAGGAACCGAGCCCTTTTCCGCTCGCCGACGTCGCGAGGAACACGCCCTCGAGATTAACTGGCACGAGTCCAATGGTGCTGATGCAATCGACGGCCAACTTGATTTTATGTTTTGCGCAAAGATTTTTGAGCGCATCCAGCGGGTTCAACATGCCGACCGAAGTTTCGCCGTGAACACACCAGATCCAGCCGACCGACGGGGCGCGTTGCAGAAAATGTTTTATAGCGGCGAGGTCGTAAGTCTGCCCCCACGCAAGTTTCAACGTGTCGAACGTCAACCCCATGCGCTTGGCGTGGTCGGCAAGGCGATCGCCGAATTCACCGTTGCTGATAACCAGGCCCGGCTTATTTTCCAACGAAAGTTGCGCGGCGACCGTGTCGTTGCCCAGTGTGCCTGAACCGAGGAGCACCTGGCAGTGCTTCGCATTGACCATCGTGCACAGCCGATTTTTGAGCTCCGTAACTTCGGCCATGAAACCATCGCTGCGGTGCGATTGCGGCGGTTGTTCAAACGCTCGGCGCACGTCCTTGTGAATGCCGACCGGACCCGGCAGAAAATTTGCGGGACCCGATTGCTTCAATCCCGCCCGAAAAAATTCTTCGGCGTAATTCTCGAAAATTTCCAGCGTGATATACATCGGCTGAAACATGGCATCGCCAGTTCCAAGCAGCGGACCGAATGGTGTGAAGCCGAGGTGACGATACAACTTCGTTTGCCGGGTTGTTCCAGAAATCACCGCGAGATCATAACCGCGGTCGAGCCCGTGTTGCCAAAGGAGCGCGAGCAGTCCACGAAAAACCTGGCCGGAGCGAAATTCTTTTTCGACCGCAAGCAACCGGATTTCACAAGGCTTCTGACGTTTCGGAAGATGTTCATCCAGGCTCGCGAGTTTTTGGTCGAGAGAAAATGGTCGATTGCCGCGCACCGCCATCATGCCGACGAGTTGTCCGCCGCACAGGCAAATGAGATACGTATTCTCGGCGTGGAATTTATCAACGAGACGCGGCGTGGTCGAAGGTTGGTGCTGCGGAATTTCTTCGACGAACGTCTTGTAATTGAGCTGGTGGATTTGCTCGAACTCCGATTCTTCCGACGCGATTTTGAACTGGAGCGGAGGGCGGTCGTTAATGTTCATTTCGTTGATTCTGCCTTGGGTTGCGCCTCGACTTTGCCATGTCGCGACAGCAGTTGGTTGATCTCCTGAATCACGTTGCGATAGTGAGCAGTCAAAATAATACAGGCAAGAACGGAAATGGCCGCGATAAATTGGGAATTGAACTTCATCAAGTAAGCGAGCGCGGGCAACAGCGCAAAAGCGATCATGCCGGGAAGAACGCTCTTGTGGATGATCAACCGCCCAAACAGCGCCAGTCCGCAGTAGGAAAGCGCCAGCGGGAACGAAATAAAACTGAGCGCGCCCATGCAGGCTGCGATGCCTTTACCGCCGCGAAATCCAAGTTGCACCGGCCAAATGTGCCCAACCACCACTCCGATCATTGCCCAGAGAACAGCGGTTTCGTTGTCCGTCAGGTAACGTGTCAAGAGAACGGCCGCACCGCCTTTTGCGAGATCACCCAAAACGGTCAGAAAAAAACCGACTTTGCCGAGTTGTCGACCGACATTGCGCGCTCCGCAACTGCCACTGCCGATTTCACGGATATCCTGCCCAGTGCGCCAACGGACTAAATAATATCCGGTGGTGAAACAGCCGAAAAAATACCCAATGAGCGTTCCCAACCCGGGGTGGCTCCTAAAAGGTTCAATCTGAGCGAGGAACCAATGCATCTATACGGCGAAGTCATACCGAAAAGGCGCAAATGTATCAAATAAAACCGCTTAGATTTTTGAAGCAACGAGTCCGCGGTAGAGCGCCAAAGTTTCCGATGCGGCGCGCTGCAGCGAGAACCGACCTTCAACTCGCGCGTGCATTTCGTTCTTTTGTGCGTCAGTCGGTCTGGGCGCATTCACCTGCGCAACCATGGCTTCGGCGAGTTTGTTGACGTCCTCAGGCGGGACGAGCTGGCCGAGATTGCCGATGACGAACGCTTCCGGAATGCCGTCGAGGTCGCTGGCGATCACGGGTTTGCCGCAGGCGTAGGCTTCGCACAAAACGAGCGCGAGCGCTTCAGTTCCGATTTGCGGATGGACGAGGCAATCAATCGCGTTCATCACCTGCGGCATGTCGGACATTTGACCTGTGAGCCACGCCTTGCCCTGCAAACCGAGTTGTTCGATGTCGGCTTTGAGCGTCGATTCCATGTTGCCACGGCCGATGATGAGGAATCGGGCGTTCGGGATTTTGTTGTGAATCGATGCCGCGGCACGGAGGAATTCACGTTGCCCTTTGCCACGTGGACCGTGGTAACCACCGGTCACTGCGAAGGCGAAGTGTTCGGGCTTCAACCCAAGTTGATTGCGTTTTGCGTCCGCAAGGGCTGGCCGAAATTTCGTAGTGTCGATGCCGGGGTAGATGACGTGGATTTTTTTAAAATCACCCTCAATCGGCGGGCGATGACAGCGTTCGCGCTCCGGTGAATTCCGATCGTCCATTCCTTGCGTCAAGATTTTCTCGACGAAATTCGAAACGACAATCACCGCGTCGCATTGCGCCAACATAAACTTGCGACTCGCCCACGAACTCGGGCTTTTGGCCATGTGGCGCGTGAGGACGAGTTTTGGTCGGACACCCGAAAGACGCGTTGCCATGATCGTCGGCCAAATGTCGCGACCGTGGTGGCCATGAACGATGTGCGGGTTGAATTCACGAATGAATTTTGCCGCACGCAAAATGAATTTGGTTTTCGATTTTGTGTCGCCCGTGTTGCAGAACGGCACGTTTAACGCGTCGATGATTCTCGAAAAATCGCGGCCTGCGGGGCCGGCGATGCGAACGTCCTGACCGAGTTGCTGCAGGCCGTGCGCGACTTTCACACATTGATCATCGGTCCCGCCGCCGGTGAGCAGCGAGTTCAGATGAATGATGCGCAGCGGTGACATGGCTCAGATTTTGTGTTTGTCCAAACCCATTTCGCAGCGATGCGATTTTGTGTCGATCGCTTTTTGCAACAAGTCGTCGTTTGTTGTGAGGCGGGCGCGGCTCGCGGGCGGATGCCACAGGTGAAAGCACAAGGCGCGGCCACGGACGTCGAGACGCTGGACGCCGGTATTCAGCAAGCGCACGGCGAGCTCGGAATCTTCACGACCCCAACCGACGAACGCTTCGTTGTAGCCGTTGATGGCAACGAGGTCGTTGCGCCAGATACCGAGATTACAACCGCGAATTCCTTTCAAATTGGTCAGCACGCGTTTTTGCGGAACTGGCCATCGAACGGTGTGTTGCAAGCCGCGCAGTTGGCCGGTGAGCAATGTTCGCAAAATCGGCAGACTGTTCTTGCCAAATTCTTTAGCGGCTTTTTGTTCAATCAAAGCGCGGTGCCCCTGGACGAACATTTTCGGCTCTGCGAGTTCGCGGTGGTCGGAGATGAATCGGCTGTGCGGGACGGTGTCTCCATCCAAAAACACAACGTAGTCGGAGTTTGTGCTAGCGATGGCTTCGTTGAGAATTTTGGCGCGACGAAAACCGTCATGTTGTTGTCGCACATGGCCGCCGCGAACCTCGTGAGAACCGTGCCAGGTTGCAAAAACTTCGGCTGTTTCGGCGTGGGTGTCGTCTTCGGCGACCCAAACTTCGTCGGGTAACTCGCGTTGGCGCGAGACGGCGTTCAGCACTCGGGCGAGGTATTCCGGCTGCTGATAGGTGTTGATGATCAGTGCGACGCTCGGTTTCACTTGCGGCTTTTCTGCTGTGCTTCGAGCACTTTCATGTAACGAGTGAGCGTTGAAAATGCAGTGAGACTAGCAATGTAGAGACCGGGGCGACCGTCCAAAAAACCGAGTTTCAGAATGTAAGCCCGAACGAAACGCCAGAATGGACGGCCCACCAGATCAATCGTGCTGACGTGTTTGTTTTTCTCCAAATAGTCGCGCACGAAATCGTCGCTGTAGGGGGCGATTTTTGCAATCTGGCGGTCGATGCTTTCGTTGCTGTAATGGAGCAGGTCCGACTTGAGGCGACCTATCTCGCCACGAACTTCGAGGTGCGCGTGGGGTTCGATGCCGGCCCAGTGAGCACAATCTTTTCGCCACAGACGAGTGACGCGGTCGGGATAGTAATCGCCGTGACGAATCCAGCGGTCGAAGAAAAATGTGCAACGCGGAAACTCGTAAGCGGCGCACCTGGCAGATTTCACCGTCGCAATGATTTCGGCGCGGAGTTCGTTGGAGACGACTTCGTCGGCGTCGAGACCGAGGATCCAGGGTTGGGTTGCTTTTTCGGAGACGGAGTTCTTTTGTTTGATGAAACCGCGCCAGGGTTCGCGAAACACCTTTGCACCAAACGACTCGGCGACTTTTTCGGTGCCATCACTAACGTTGTCGTTGAGAACGACAACGATTTCGCTGGTCCAATCCGCAACGCTCCTCAGCGACTGGCCGATGCGATGCGCTTCGGCGCCGGAGATGAGGCAGACGGAGATGGGGAGTTTGGGCTCCATTTCTTTGGCGCCAAAGTATGCAATTTGCGCGGGGGCACGCGAGGAAATTGATGTCGCCAAAAAAATTTCAGGTCGAAATAGGTCAAATTTGGTCGAAATTACTCGAAATAGGCCTGTTTCTGCACGTTTTTGGCTGGCCTCACTGCAGTCAACCGTCGATGTATATCAAAGAGCAACACGGGCCGAGCCTGTGGCGCATTTAGCGCAACGAGATATTGACGTGACGTAGCTACTTTGTCAACAATGTATTTTAGTGTTAACTACTGAGGGTCCAAGACACCAACGAAGAATTTACCTCCTCTCCCCTGCCCTCTCCTCCTTTGGGGAGGAGAGGGAGAAGAATCCCCTCGGAGTCGATTTTGCTGTCGGAACGGAAATGACTTCATTATTCGTGGAGTAATGGCGTTTGCATTGAGCGAGTTTTATCAGCAAACGAAATCGGCGCGGAAAATTATCGTCGTTGATTTCGGTTTTCTTGGCGACTCGGTGCATTTTATCCCCGCGCTTTGGGAGATCAAACGCAATTACCCGCAAGCCGAAATACATACGTTGTCTGCTGAACTCGGGGCGGAAGTGCTGAAGCTTGCGCCGTGTGTGGACCGGGCGTGGGGATTTCCACTCGGGCCCAAAAGTCCGCCTTGGTGGCGAGGGTTTGGGCTTTTGCAGAAATTGCGAAACGAGCATTTCGATCTCGCCATCAATTTCAGTGGTGCGGATCGAACTATTTTCGTGACGCGTTTTATGGGCGCGAAATGGCGGGTTGGGCAGCAAGGGGCGCGAAAACATTTTTGGGCAAAATGGTTGATTCCACATTGGGTGCCGCGACAGACGAGTGATGTCATTGTTTCGGAACAACGTCGTCGCATGCTGGGAACGCTTGGGATGTCTCTGCAAGCGCCACGGTTTGATCTCACGATTCCGGATGACGCGAAGCATTGGGCGGCGCACAACATGCCAGGACGCTGTATTCACTTTTCCCTCAATGCCAGTTCGTGCGTGAAGGAGTGGCCGGTGGAACATTGGATCGAACTCGCGAACAAGCTTCTTACTGCCGATGTTGATTTGAACATTGTGGCGACGGCATCGGCCAAGCAGCGGGAGCAGGAACGAGTGAAGGCGTTCGTCGACGGGGTGCAAAGCAAGCGTGTCATAGCGATCACGTCGGCGACGATTCCACAACTTGCCGCATTGTTGCAACGATGCTCGTTGCAAGTTGGAGGTGACTCGGGGGTGAGTCATTTGGCTTATGCCGTTGGCACGCCTACCTTTTCTTTCTTGCGAGATTATCCTGCAATTAAAGATTGGATGCTGACGGGTGAGAAGCACCGGCAAATTGTCGTGGCATGCGATTGCATCAATCGTCGGGAGAACGTTTGTGAGCTTTCGGGGACGTCGAAATGTTTAGCAGCAATCACTCCTGATCACGCGACTGCTATAATTCGCAAGCAGCTCGCGCGTTAAGCGACGTTTTGCATTTGCGCGTGGATGCCCTGCTTGCTCGCCATTCCGGCAAACGCGCCGTTCGCTCGAATCAGGTCATCGAAGGTGCCTTGTTCGACTACGCGACCGTCTTTGAGAACGATTATTTGGTCCATGTCCATCAAGGTGGATAACCGGTGCGCCACACAAATCACGGTCTTATTTTTTTCCAAACGATCAATGGCAGCCTGCACTTCCATTTCCGCATGGGAATCGAGCGAGGCCGTTGCTTCGTCGAGCACCAGAATGGGAGCGTTGCGAATGAACGCACGGGCGATCGCGAGGCGTTGCCGTTGGCCACCGGACAGAGTTTGGCCGCGCTCGCCGATTTTGGTGTCATAACCCTGCGGCAGTCGCATGATAAATTCGTGCGCAGAAGCGGCTTTGGCAGCCTCCACGATTTCTTCGCGCGTTGCGTCCATTTTGCCGCATCCAATATTTTCGGCAACGGTCTGGTCGAAGAGAATGTTATCCTGGCTGACCAACGCCATCGAATTGCGCAAATCAGTGAAACTGATTTCTTTTAAATCGATGCCATCGATTTTAATCGATCCCGTGATTGGATCGTAAAAGCGCATCAACAAATTAATCATGGTGCTCTTGCCAGAACCGCTTTCGCCGGCGACACCGAGTTTGCAGCCGCGTGGAATGTTCACACTGACGCCGTGCAGAGCGGGCTTGTCGCCATAAGAAAAAGTTACATTCTCGAACACAATCCCGCCCTTGAACTGGGGCAACGGTTTCGGAAACTGCGCTTCAACAATCGACGGTTTTTCAGCGAGTAAGACCATTAGTCGTTCAACGCCAACGCTGGTTTGCTCAAATGTGACATGTGCGTTGGCCAATTTTTTGATCGGCTCGAACAGCATGGCGGTTCCGACCAGGAACCCCATCATTTCAGAAAGGGCGGTGTTTGAGGCCACGATGTAGACGATCATCCCGCCCAACCCGGCGAGCGCAATGACTTCGATCATCGGGTTGACCAACGCCTTGGCTTTCATGCCGCTCAGGCCATGGTTGGTCAGTTGTCGGCAAGTTTCGCGAAAACGTGCCAACTGTCTTTTTTCCAAAGCAAAGGCTTTGATGACGCGCACACCGGAAAACGCCTCGACCAACAGGCTCAATTGCGTGATGTAAGGAATACTGCTGGCTTTGCTGGCGCGCCGAACCTTCCTGCCGAGGACAATAATCGGGATGATGCACAGCGGCATGAAAATGAGCGCAAAGCAGGTGAGCTTGACGCTAAGCACAAGCAATGACGTGACCAAAAACACAATTGTAATCGGCTCCTTTACGAGGTCGCTGAAGCCGAGGCTTAACGCTTGTTGCAAGGCGATCGTGTCGGTGTTGACGCGTTGCAAAAGATCGCCGGTTTTCGAGCGATGATAGAAGTCCAAGGAAAGCGTGTTCAACTTCGCCAAAATATCGACCCGCAGATCGTTGATGGCGCGTTCGCTCACCCAACTCAGGCAGTAGGTGCTGAGGTAACTGGCGGCTCCGCGGATCGCCACGAGCAATGGCAGCAACAAAAGGCCGCCGATCATTTGTCTGGTTGTCAGCTTGGTGCCGATTCTCGGGAGCCAAGGATCAACAAATTTGTCGACGGCTGCGCCCACCTCTTTCAATTTCGTTTTTACGGCGCTCGCAACTTCTGATTTCGCACCTGATTGCGTTTCGGCGGACACGGTTTTGTCAGGAGGAGCCAATCGCGAAAAGGTGGTTTTCGTTGCCCAAACGAAACTTCCATTAGCCAAGCCGAAGATCAAACCAAGCAAAACGCCGAGTACAAGACGCTGCCAATAGCGCGATAGATAGGGCCAGCCGAAGCTGAATACCGCCTTGATCTTGTTCATCTCTTTGCCCGGAGCTTAACGCGTGAATTTGGAAGTTGAAAGCCTAAAGCCCGTCGCCTACGACTCCCGTTGCGGCAGGCGCGTTTCGGGTTGTTCATCTTTGGTCGGTGCTTCCGATGTGCCGGTGCTTGATGTCGTGGCTGCGATGGCTTCCGACAACAACCCTAGTGATTCAGTGCGCGGCAAGGACCCTATCAACCGATTTTCTTCGAAGGTGTTTACGACCGGTATATTTCGTTGTTCGCTGGAAAGGATTACCGGCAATGCGTCGAGAAGTTTTTGACCGGGTGTGAGACACCGGGGCGCCGCGCGCATAATATCGTAGGCGATGACGGCGCTGAGTTCGATCCCAGCATTCAGGTGCTCTTTCAAATCTTGAAGTGCAACCATACCGATCAATCGACGGTTGGAATCGACCACCGGCAGAAAATTATTCGTACCGGTGAGAAAGCGTTCGGCAATTTGGGGCAGGCGCGATGTTTCGCGAATTGGTTCAACCGGTGCGCGCATCAAATCACCGACAGTTTGTTGGGTGGCCTCGCCGAGCCGATAACTCTCGACTTCCAAACTGCGCAAGCGTAGCGGTTCGGTGTAGATGGAGTTTGGATGCAAACGGCGGGAGACCAATGTCGAAACGGCGCAAGCGAGCATCAACGCGGGCATGAGCGAGTAGTTCAACGAAATTTCCAGGATCATGATGATCGCGAGGAGCGGAGAGCGGGTTGTGGCCGAGAGCATACTGCCCATTCCGACGAGTGCGAAGATTCCCGGCGTCAGGTGCGCGGGGGCCAGATGCCATTCCTGCAACGTCGAGCCGAGCATGCTGCCCAAACCGGCACCGAGAAAGAGCGTGGGCGTAAACACACCACCGACCGCGCCGGAACCGACGGAAATAACGGTGGCAGCAAGCTTGGCGAAAAAGATCGCCACGACCGCTTCGAGACCGAAGTCCTGTTGCAGGATATGGTTGGTGACGATGTAGCCGTTGCCCCAAACTTCCGGGAACCACACCGCAATCACGCCAACCAATAGCCCGCCGGCAGCCATTTGCAGGTACGGCGTCGGGACGGGTTTGAAAATCGCTTTGTTATATTTTAGCAGCTTTAAAAAAATCGCGCCTAGAATTCCTGCGAGGATGCCGAGAATGATGAACCACGGCAATTGCACGATGCTGTTGAATTCAAATTGTGGGACGTCATAAAAGGGTTTTAGCCCGAAGAAACTGCGCGAGACCATCGAGGCGATAACCGATGAAAAGAGCAGCGGCGCGAACAGGTTCATCGAGAAATTGCCGAGGACAATTTGTGCCGCAAAGACCGCGCCGGAGATGGGTGCGTTGTACGCGGCGGCTATTCCTGACGCTGCGCCGCATGCGACGAGGAGCCTTAAGCGATATGGTTGCCAACCGGCTTTCTGTCCGGCTTTTGAGGCAACGGCAGCGGATAGTTGGACGATAGCACCTTCACGCCCAATGGATGAACCGCTTCCA
>JAQGOW010000222.1 GCA_028293405.1 Verrucomicrobiales bacterium | reverse complement strand
CTCGTATAGCCAAAACGGGTGAAGAATGGATTTTGAAACAGGTGCGGTCGTCTGAAGCGGATGGCTATTTGGTTCGCAATTACGATGACCTGAAGTTTTTCGAGGACTTCCGGCGAGTCGGTGATTTTTCGCTGAACGTTGCCAATCCGATCACTGCCGACTATTTCAAAAACAAGTTCGGTCTCGAACGTTTGACTGCGTCATACGATTTGAACGTGGGGCAACTCGAAGCGTTGCTGAAGGGCGCGCCGCCGGAGTGGTTTGAAATTACGATCCACCAACACATGCCGATGTTCCACATGGAGCATTGCGTGTTCTGCGCGTTTTTGTCCAAGGGCACTGATTTTACCAATTGCGGTCGTCCGTGCGATACACACCAGGTGAAGCTGCGCGATCGCGTTGGGTTGGAACATCCGTTGAAGGCGGACGCGGGTTGTCGCAATACCGTGTACAACGCGCGAGCGCAGACCGGTGCGGAATACGCGTCAGTGTTAATGAATCTTGGCGTGCGGAATTTTCGAATTGAGTTCGTCAACGAATCGCCTGCCGAGGTTGCGACGACAATCGCGAGATATCGGGCGTTGTTACGCGGTGAAGTTTCCGGGGCGGATTTGTGGCGGGAACTGAAGTTGCACAACCAGCTCGGCGTCACGCGCGGCAGTATGGATAAGGTGTAGCAACGTCGGGCTACATCAGCGGAGTTGAATTTGCGGAGGCGTCGCGACGTAGTCCGCGATAGTGAGCGATGCGTCCGAGTGGTTGCGCATGAATGAAGCCGGGCACTTCGCGGTAACCGGACCATGCAGCACGCGACGAACAACCGCACTTTGCCACGGGCGATTGCAATAAAACCGCATACGCCGCGATTCTAGAATTTCTTTCATCCCAACCGTCACGGCGCGTTTCGGAATGATCGTGATTTCTCCGCCAACCGTGACCGAGTTGATCGTCCGCGTCTCGCGGGTAAGATTCAAAACACGCGTGGGCAATGCGGCGAAGTCTTTGTCCGAAATGGTTTCGTCCGGCTCGTTAAAAGCCATGTGCCCGTTGATGCCGATGCCGCCAAAGGTCGCATCCACACCGCCACGTGATTCGATGAGTTTGCCAATGTCGCTGCAACGTTGCGGGTCAGGGAAGACGCGGTTCTCCGGTTTCGGCGCAAGCTGCGGATCGACCAAATCGTAAAACAAACGATTCATGTAACCGCGAAAGCTTAACGGGTGATCGATGGCAATCCACTGGTCATCATCGGTGAGATATTCGTCCATGTTGATGAGGACGACATCGCGAATGCAGAGACGCTCGGCATTGATCCGCTTCGCGAGAATAGGGAATTGATCGACCGGACCGACTGGAACAATCAGCGTGGTTTCACGCCCTTGCTTTTTCGCGCCGACAATTTCATCGAACATGTCTTGCGCGACAGCTTCGCCGATTGAAGCCATATCGGTTTTGATCGTGACCTTGACGTTCGTTCCTTTGCCGAGGTCGCTCGCGGGAACCGTTAGATAATCGGGCAGCACAACTAGATGTTCGTGGTCAGGTGACGCAAATCGTGCGCAGCATCGGCTCGCACCATTTCGTAAAAGATATGCGTCGTGCCGCCGACTTGATGCGCATCGATGTAGCGCAACGATCTCGACGCGTGCGGACTGGTGTAGCGCGGTCCTTCGGGCGTTTGAACTTTCCAGTTTTTCAAATCGCTTGAAACGGCGATGCCGGTTTTTTCTTCGTAATTTTCGTGATGTCCAGCGCTGCCATCATAGAAGGCAATGAACTGCCGACCGCTTGAAACAACGCTGTTGATTCGGCGGCAGTAACAGTCCCAGCCGTTTCCTTCCGGCTTGAGAACGACGCCTTCCCATTTCCAATTGTCCAGGTCGGTCGACGTTGCGAGACCCGTTGCAGAAACGCACTCGCCGGTGTTGTAGATGTCTAACGTAGAATGCGATTTATCGGACGTCTTCGTGGTCGGCAGTGCGATGCTGAGGAACATATTGAACGTTCCTGCATGTTCAAAAATGACCGGGTCTTTGACGCCTTCGAGCCCGAGCGGTTGAGCTTTGAAAATCGATTTGCGCTTCGCTGGATCGAACTTACGCGGGTCACGTGCGCTCATCATATCTGTGCACCAACGACCGTCGGTCGGGTCAACGTAGCTGGTATAATAGCGCCACGTGCCGTCGGCGCCTTTGCGAATGGCGCTGCGTTCGATTGAAGCGGAATTGTATTTGTCTTTGCGAACCGTCCAGATGTCTTCCCAGGTTTTTAAATCGGTCGAGCGCGCGATGCGTGCTTCACCACCGCGATCAGGTTCCACTCCGCGCGGCCGACGGAGTCGATAGCTGACATACCAGGCCTTTTCGTCGGCAGCGTAAAATGCGCCTGGTGCGCCAGCCCAGTAACCGTTGCCCGGCGCGACCGGTTCGCGGACGATTGTTCCGGAGAGAAATTGGTCGGCAGTGAGCGAAAGTTCCATGTCACGAGGATTTTTAATTGTGCGTGCGCGTTCTTCAATCAATTTCGAGGACGAGGAGGAGGACGAGAACGACAGACGGGTACAAAAAAATGGCGGAGAAGGGGGGATTCGAACCCCCGGTACGATTTTACTCGTACAACGGTTTAGCAAACCGCCGCTTTAGGCCACTCAGCCACCTCTCCGCTATTCCGGCTACACTAGCACGGCCACCTGATAACACAAAAGCATAATTTGCGACCGCGTAAATCGCTGAACGATTTTCAATATTCATGGCGGCGATTGGCTTCTTTATCCAATTTGTAATGGATGGGCCACTCGGCAGAATCGGAACGCGCAGTTTTTAGATAATCTTCGATTTTTGCTACTACAGTGGGGTTTTGAGCTGCGACGTTCTTTTGCTCGTGGGGATCGCTCTTGAAACTATATAACTCGAGCAATTGCTGGTTGTGACGAACAGCTTTCCAATCACCCATGCGGACCGCTTGTTCGAAACCCCGTTCGTGAAATTCCCAATACAGAAATTCGTGGTTCCGTTGCGATTTGCCGAGTAGGGCAGGGCGCATGGAGATGCCGTCGATGCTGGTCGGGGCTTTTGCACCGGCGACTTCGGCTAACGTTGGCAACATGTCCCAATGCGCCAGGACTTGGTCGCTGACCGTGCTCGGTTTGATGTGGCCGGGCCAGCGCGCAATCATTGGAATGCGAATGCCGCCTTCATAAAGATCGCGCTTGATGCCGCGCAGGCCGCCGGTGCTGTTGAAGAATTCAGGATTCGCGCCGCCTTCGTTGTGTGCCCCGTTATCGCTTGTGAAGATAATGAGCGTGTTCGAATCTAGGCCGAGTTCTTTCAGGAGCGCTGTTAAACGTCCGATGTCGCGATCCAAACGCGTGACCATGCCAGCAAAGGTGGCCAGCGGATGATGATTGGTGGCATATAAGTAGCGACCGGCTGTGTAGGCTTTCTCGGGATACTTGCCGAGGAACGGTTGTTCGGAATCAGCTGGAACTTCCATACCAGCGTGGGGAATGGTGACCGCGAGATAGATGAAGAACGGGCCGTCTTTGTGGCGGCGAACGAAATCGAGCGTGTTACTAACAATCAGATCGTGACTGTAAAATTTTCGGCCGAGCTGAACCTTGCCAGAATTGTTCCACATGTATTCGGGGTAATAAACGTGCGCTTCGTTGTGGTCGAGAAAGCCGAAGAATTCGTCGAAACCCTTTTTGGCGGGTGCGCCTGAGTTTCCGAGTTCTCCCAGACCCCACTTGCCGAAAATTCCGGTGCTGTATCCCGCCGTCTTCAGAACCGCGGCAATCGTCGTGTCCTGCGGTTCCAGGATGCCGCCTTTCTTGCCTCGATGACCGTTGCTGCGCACGCGTGTATGGCCGGTGTGATAGCCGGTCATCAGAGAGCAGCGCGACGGGGCGCAAACCGCGTCGCCAGCGTAAGCCTGGGTGAACCGCACGCCTTCTTGCGCCAGACGGTCGAGGTTCGGGGTGCTGAATTCCTTTTGGCCGTAGCAACTGAGATCGCCGTAACCCAGGTCATCTGCGTTGATGAGGATTATGTTCGGCTTATCAGCAGCACGGGCTGAGAAGTTGCCGCAAGCCAATGCCATCCCTAAAACGGCACACAGACGTAGAAAAGTAAGTTTCATCACAGGTTAGCACGGTCACCCACATAACGAGGTTTCCGGTCGATAGATACTAACCAGAGTGTCCCAAAAAGTGGACGCAAAATGGACGGTTTTCTCAAAACAGATACACAAAAGCTTGGTTTTAAAGGGGTTTGCCGAACGTAAGGACGTTGGCACGCCGATAGCTAATATCACAATTGCGTGTCTCACCAAGCCGCGTGTGCGGTTTGGGCGGGGTCCGGTGTAGCTCAACAGCCGGATCCCGTTTTTTCTTGTACTCGAACGTAGTTCCTCGGTTAAGCCGTAGGGGAGGTTTGGTGAGATTGGTAGCGCGAGCCTTTCGTATTTTGAGAGTCAGGTTGCTAAAGGCTCGTCAGGAGCCTCGCACTGCCGTAACAAAAAACCACAGCCCTTTCGGACTGTGGTTTGTGCAAAAGCGAACAGACAGCGGCGCTTCAGGGTTCATTCCAACCCTTGGGTCGCGACCGTCGCAACTAACCAGGCGCAGTTACTTCTTCAAATGACCAGAGACGAGCTTGGTCATTTCGAACATGCTGACCGATTTCTTACCGTCGAAGACCGCCTTGAGATTATCGTCGGCGTTGATCTGCGTCCGCTTCTTCGCGTCCTGCAAACCATTCTTCTTGATGTAGACCCACAGTTTTTTGGTGAGTTCGGTGCGCGGAAGAGGAGCGCTGCCGACGACTTTCGACAGGGCCTCATCCGGTTGAACCGGTTTCATGAAAGCTGCACTTGGTTTTCTTTTTGTAGTAGCCATGCTCTGTATCTGTACTTAACTGGTTCAGATTGCAAACTTATTTATTGTTGACACATCCGCGCCAAACGCAGCCGCAATCCACTCAAACATATAATGCACCCTGCAAATCGCGCACCACGACGCTCATATAGGGGTAACGCTGAGCCGGTTCCCGCTTCAGACACTTGAGTAAAACCGGTTCCAAAGCCGCTGGAATATCCGCATTGTACTCGCGCGGATTCGTTGGAGGTCCGCTCAGTTCTGCGCGCAAAATTTCTTCGGGCGTTTCGCCGGGAAACGGCTTGTTGCCGGTGAGAAGTTCGTAAGCCATCACGCCGAAAGAAAAAATATCCGCACGCGCGTCGAACGGTTCCTTCAACAATTGTTCGGGCGCCATGTAAGCGGGCGTGCCCGGCGTTTTCGACATCGTGATCGGCTCGTCGGGTTTAGGCTGCGCGAGATCAAAATCGACCAACCGCACGCCGCCACTGCGCGTCACCAAAATATTTTCGGGTTTGAAATCAAGATGCATGTAGCCGCTCTCGTGCACATGTTCGAGCGAAAGGGCGGAGTCGATAATGATCTGCGCGAGGTTCTCCGCAAGGATCGGGTCCTGTCGGCTGAGAACAATTTTTAAGTTCGTTGCTTCGACGTATTCCATCAACAGATACGGCGTGAGATCGATCGTGCCGTGTTCGACGTAAGTGATGACAAATTCGTTCGTGTGAATTTTAGAAAGAATTTCGCACCCGCGAAAAAAGCGTTTGCGCGCGACGAAGTTGAACCGAAGATTCTTGTGCAATCGGCGCAGGGCATAGTTCTTGCCGTCCTGGTCGGTGGCGACCCAGATGTCGGCCATGCCGCCGCTGTTGATCAACTCCTGGCAATAAAAACGCCCAAAGCGACCGGGCTCAGCGCTCGGCTGGTTCTTGGCGATTTGACTGAAATCCATATACGCGAACTGCGAGGTAAAGTTGTCATAAGAACGAAATTTCGCGAGAAGTTTTTCGCTTATGTGCTCACCACCGCAGCACTGCCGTCACTGCATAATGATCGGACGGAAACTTTCCTTCGGCGGATTTCGTCCGGTCAATCGTGGCCGAGACAGCGTGCAGTTCGGGCGTGTGCAGAATGAAATCAATCCGCGAGCCGTGCACCGTTCCTTTGAATGCGCTAAAGCTGGACTCGTCAGGCGAGCGTTTCGGGTGGACCTCGCGATAGCTGTCGATGAAGTGCGCCATGCCGGGTTCGGTTGGATGCATAATCGTCTGATACGGCGGATCGTCCTCCCTCGTATTAAAATCGCCGGTTATGATGATCGGATTGCCGTGCGAGATCTGCGGCAATTTTTTCATAATGAGTCGCGACGAATTCTCTCGCGCCAGGTGGCCAACGTGATCGTAATGCGTATTGGCAAAGACAAACTCTTTGCCGTTCGCCTTATCCTGGAGGCGGACCCACGAACAAAGCCGGGTCAGCTTTGCGTCCCAGCCAACGCTTCCCGGCACATCCGGTTTATCGCTGAGCCAAAAATTTCCTGAGTCGAGCAATGCGTATCGATTGGTGCGAAATGCGATCAAAGACCATTCGCCCTTGCGCTTGCCGTCATCGCGCGCCACACCAGCGACGGCGTAATCTTTCATGCGCGCGGAAATATCGTCGTGCTGATCGGGACGGACTTCCTGAAATCCGATCAGGTCGGGATTGAATGCCTCGACTGTTCGAAAGAACAGCTCTTTGCGATGCGACCAACCGTTTTCCCCATCGAACGCCGTGGAGGTCCGGACGTTGAAAGACATCACGCGAGTCTCTTGAACAGGTTCTGCGGCGTGCATGGTGTTGAGAGCAAACGAAACGAAAATCGAAACAACCGTTACAAATCGAGCGATCATGCCTGCCCATTGTAACCCACCGGCAAAACCGTAAAACTCTAATTACGCACCCAGGTAGGTGTAGTCTTTAAGATTCTTTTCGTATTCGTCGAGGAGGCGCATGCCTTCGCTCGGCTTGAGGCGGTCGGATTTGATTGCCTCATCAACCTGCGCCTTCATCTGGCGTTTCATTTCGTTCTCGTCGTATTGCACGGACGTGAGCGCCTGAATAATCGTCGAGCCTTCGATAATTTCTTCGATGTAATAACCAGCCGGTTCGTCGGGATCGAGGAACACGTGCACTTCATTGACGCGACCGAACAAGTTGTGCAAGTCGCCCATGATGTCCTGATACGCGCCCATCAAAAAGAACCCGACAAAATACGGTTCCTGCACGCCGTTGCTGTTGATTCTGAGTTGGTGCAACGGCAGCGTGTCGCGAACGTCGCGCAGGTCGATGAACTTTTTCACCTGACCATCGGAATCGCACGTGATGTCGACCAAAGTGCCTTCGCGCGTCGGCGTTTCGTTCAACCGACTAATCGGCATGATCGGAAATAATTGCCCGAGCGCCCAATGGTCGAGCAACGATTGGAACACGGAAAAATTGCAGACGAACTGGTCGGCGAGACTGTCCTCCAGGTTTTTGATTTCTTCGGGAACATAGCCGGCGCCGCGAAAACTCTGGACGATTTCCGTCGCGATTTCCCAATAAAGTGTTTCGAGCTTCGCTTTGTCCGGGAGGTCGAGCAACCCGAGCGTGAACATCTGCTGGGCCTCTTCCTTGCGTTCCGAAGCGTCGTGATAAGCCTCAAGCTTGTTCAGCTTGCTCAAGTTCTTACGAATATCGAGCAGGTCACGAACGATCGCATGCTCGTTCTCACCGTAGGTAAATGTCCCACCCGAGTTAGTCTTTTCGATCGAGCCGATGACTTCGACAATCAACACGCTGTGATGCGCGACAATCGCGCGACCGCTTTCGCTGACAATCTGCGGATGCGGAACTTTTTCCTGATTGCAAACTTCGCCGATGTAAAACACGACGTCATTCGCATATTCCTGCAAAGTGTAGTTAACCGAGCTATCGAAATTCGAACG
>JAQGOW010000181.1 GCA_028293405.1 Verrucomicrobiales bacterium | reverse complement strand
GCGCTTGGTGGTTTTCCGAAGCGCGGGGACGTGATTCCGATTGGGGATTTTGATATTCGGATTGAGGAGACGGATGGGTTGCGTGTTTCGCGTTTGAAACTGACGAGGGCGCGGCAGCCTGAACATGCCGCGGAATAACTACGCGCGCGCGACGGCGACGAGGCTTTGGCCGAACGGCGGGGGGATGATGTTTGTTTCGGTCCAGTTGACTACCGGGAAAATTACGCGATCGAATAAACGCACGCCGGCCGGGTTGAACTTGCGTTGGCGCATCATGCAAAAATTCAGCCACCAAGCAAAATATCCGACCCAATTAAAATATTTCAGGCGCACGATTTCAAAACCAGCTTCCTCGAGTTTTCGTTTCAATTCCGGTTTTGAATAGCGACGGTGATGGCCGAAGTCGGCGTCGATTGGCGCGAAGATTTCCTGGCGTGCAGGAACGAATAAATTCACGGTGCCGTGCCGTTTGCTGAGGAGCTTTTTATATTTTCGAAGTTCCAGTTCGTCCTCGCGGATGTGCTCGAGGACGTTGACGCTGAAGAGCGCGTCCCAATCGGTATTGGCAGGGATGTTATCGATCGTGCCGCAAATCAGTGGTTGGTCAGGATGCGCTTTTTTGAAGTGCTCGCAAAAACGGGCGTCGGGTTCGATGCATTGGAGCGATTCGATCGTGGGGACCTGGCGCAGTAACGTGGTCATTTGGCCGATACCGCCACCGATTTCGATGACGCGACCTTTTAGGAACGGCGTGAATTCGCGCATCAACGCGCGGGGATAGTTGCGAGCTTCGGCGAGTGCGCTGAACTCGAAATCCGCCGTGCTGGCAGCCTCGTTCGGCCGTTCGTTCATCGCCGGAAGAAGTTGTATTTTAGAATGCAACGCATCGCGCTGACGCCGTCGCGCCAACCGAATTATTTACCTTCCGCGTAAGTGCGGCCGTAGTAGGAAATCGCGACTTCGTAAATGCGCACGTCTAACTTGGCGACCTTTGCGACGATTTCGGGTTCGAAACCGAATCGATCTTCTTCGATCGTGATGCGCTTGATGACCTCACGGCGGAAAACTTTGTAGCCGGTTTCCATGTCGGTGAGGTTCAGGTTGGTCGCCATGTTCGAAACGAGCGTGAGGAGCTTGTTGCCGAAGGAATGCCAATAATAAAGAACGCGATGCGCGCCGGAGCCTGCGAAGCGTGAGCCGAAAACGACGTCGGCTTTTCCAGAAATGATTGGGCGACAGAGAACTGGGTACTCAGCCGGGTCGTATTCTAGGTCGCCGTCTTGCACCATGAGGATGGGGGCCGTTCCCATACTAAAGCCGGTTCGCAGAGCAGCGCCTTTGCCACGGTTGATATCGTGGCGATGCAGTTTGATGCGAGTGTCTAGTTTGGCGACGAGTTGGAGAACGTTCCACGTGCTGTCTTTGGACCCGTCATCGACGATGATCACCTCGGCAACGAGCGGTTGTGCGAGAACCGTTTTGATGATGTTCGAAATTGTGGCCGCTTCGTTGTAAACGGGGACGATAACGCCGAGGCAAGGCGTGTTGTCGCTTAACTCTTTGGTTGCTGAACTGACGGGGGTCATTTCGACCGCCCATTGTCATAACAGCAGGGGTTTGGGTCAACCAATTACGACGGCGCTTTCGCGGCTTACCGCATCCCTGGATGGAAGCCGAGCGGTTGCGATTGCTCCTGTCGACCGTAGGCCTGCGCGTCGTTTTTTGCCTTTTTTGGTGAACGCTCAATGAGCGAATAAAGCATTTCGGAAATGCGCTTCTTCAACGGCGGCACGCGCAGATTGCAGAGCAGGAACGGATCTTTTATCCACGTGACGGAATTTGATTTCCAATCGATCAATGTCGCGCCGAGCGCGAGAGAGTGATTCAAATGCGTTGCGGGACCGAGGTAGGTTTCCTCGCTGAGACAACTGTCGGTGATTTCTGCACCGGCTGCGACCCAGGCGTAATTTTCTACGACAGCGTTCGGACCGACGGTGGCGCCTTCTTCAATGTGGACATAATCACCGAGCCAAACCGGCGCGCAAAACTTCACGTTCGCTGCAATGCGCGTGCGTAATCCGGCCCAAACGCCGGGTTGGATTTCGTGCAAGCCGACGTGCGGTTCCTGGCGCGCGTGCGGCATCCATGAACGGAGCGAATGGAAAAATCCGGTGTAACTGCTGAACAAATTGTGTTGTGTGTCCCACGGAAGGCAATCGGCGACGATGACGTCGTTCGGTTCGGCCATCCAACCGATCTCGTCTTTTTTGCGGAAGCGAGCGCGGGCGTCTTCGACTTTGCTTTCGCTTGGTTCGGAGACGACTTCGAGCGAAATGCCCCAGCGTTCACCAGAGCCGAGTCTGCGCGAGATTTCCTGCGCGCGGTCGGGCGCGATGACTTTGACGTGTTTGGCGCCTTTCGCGGCGAGAAACTCCAGCCAATGTTCCACCACTGTTTTGCCAAACAGAGGCTTGTTCGCGAGAGGCGAACGTTCCCACAACCCTTCTAAGCCCGGTCTGCGGCCCGGACAGATTATGACTGATTTCATTAATACGCCCCTTTGCGATTGACCACTGCGGGAATGGTTTTGAGCAAGATTTTGACGTCCGTCCACAAGCTCTGGCGTTCGATATACATGACGTCCAATTCGACTTGCTGCGGAAAATCGATTTCTGCGCGACCGCCGACTTGCCAAAAACAGGTGATGCCCGGAAGGGCTTCCAAACGGCGACGGTCTTGCATCGAGTAAAGGGCGACTTCGCGTGGGACAGGCGGGCGAGGTCCGACTAACGACATTTCGCCACCAAGTACGTTGAACAACTGCGGTAATTCATCGAGCGAGAGGGCGCGAATCCATTTGCCGACTCTGGTGATGCGTGGATCGTCTTTGATTTTGAAGGTCACACCTTTGAGGTGTTGGTTTTTGCTGAGTAACTCGGCGAGCTTCGCTTCGGCATCCAGGCACATGGAGCGGAATTTGAACATTTTGAAGAGGCGTCCGTATTTTCCGACGCGCGTTTGTGCGAAGAAAATTGGGCCGCTGTCTTCGAACTTGATGCAAAGCGCGATGCAAATGAACACCGGTGAAAGCGCCAGAATCAGTGCAGCGCTGCCGAGGATGTCGACTGTGCGTTTCACCATGTGCGCTCCGGCTAGAGCCGTTTTCCACGCCATTCGCCGGCTCCAAAGGCCGGTGCCTAAAGCCAGTCTGCCCGAAGTTGTGTTTGCCGCTAACAACCGCGCCATCATTTCTTCTTGTCTCTCACGCATACCCAAAACCCTTTATCTCCTTAACCGTCTGTTTATTATTTACCAGCGATCTTTTTTGCTAAGGCCTTCACATCCGATTCGCCAAATGTGCCCGGAAGCACCACGTCGGCCCAACGCGCCTGTGCCTGGACAAATTTTTTATGCATGGGTGCCACTGTCTCGATGAACTGTTCGCAAACCGAATCCTCGGTGCGTCCGCGTTCAACGACATCGCGCCGCATCCGACGCTCGAAGCGCAGTCGAGTGCGGCACTCGATAAAAATTTTAAGATCGAACAGGCGTCGGATGGACGCTTTGCGCAATAACCAAAGGCCATCAACGATAATGATCGGTTTTGGTTGCAGCACGATCGGTTGAGCATTTCGGCAATGCGTCGCGAAGTCGTAGCACGGGACCTTGGCTGGCTTGCGACTGATTAATTGTTTCAACGTTCGTTCCAAGCATTCCCAATCGATGGCGCGCGGATCGTCGAAATTACGTTTGGCACGACGTTCGAGCGGGACGTTTGAGAGATCGCGATAAAAGCTGTCGAGCGAGAGAACAAGGGCGTCCTTCCCGAGTTCCTTTTTCAATTGGTTCGCAAGGTAAGTCTTGCCGGCGCCGCTGCCTCCGACGACTGCGACCAGTTGGGGTGCAGGTCTTTTCAAATTGGTTTTCTTGCGTTCCATCGCACCGCTATATCCTAAGCGTCTCCTTTGCCGACAACCGCCGACACAGATGCCCAATAGCGTCATTAGTAAACCCCACTTGGAGTTGGCCCTCAATCAGGTTCGGAACGGTTATATACACCCGACTTCTGCTGTGTTCATCCGATGGTATGCATGCGGAGTGGTGTTAGGCAAAACGCTCAGCACGCAGTTCCGCTTGGTTCTGATGTCCGGTAGTGCTAGGAGTGCGTGAAACCCACGCAGGTGGCGTGAAAATGTAGCAATTTTTGGACACCTTAGAGTGATTTTTGCGCATGCGGACTCGTGATTGCCTAGGCAACACGGCGAGTTAAAACGTTTGTTTCACCTGTGGCACAGAATAGGCTGAGTGGTAGGCAGGTAGAGAGGCGCTGGGGTAGAATTTTTCTGGATCTGGGACCGCTCTTGAGGTGAGGTGGGGAACCAGGTTCAGGGAAGCAGAGCTTCTGCTCCAGTGCTCTCTATCGGTTTTCAAAAAATCAGCCGGAGCCGTAGTTATGAGTGAACTGAACTTCCTTCAAACTGGTTACCTGGCGAGCTTACTCCTCGCTTCGTTGGTGCTTCCCGTTTTACTCAGCGCGCTTGCGCCCAGTGGCCGCACGCGGATTGTTTCCACGCGCATCGTTTGGGCGGGCCAATTGTTTTTGGGTTTGGTCGGCGGTGCGTTGCTCGTTTGGCCGACGCTCGCGATTTGTTCGGCAATCTGCGGGATCGTGGTCGTAATGATGTGCGCTTCAGCTTTGCTCTGTTTGCGCGTAACACCAGCGCGTCGCAAAGCTTGAAAGACGTGCAAATATTTGGACGAAGCTGGACAACGGCTAGGGTCAGTTACTAGAATTTGCGTTTTCTTGTGTCGAACAAAGATGATTATTTAGTAGATTTGCTGAGTGACATGGGGGTGCTCACGGAGGCGAAACTCGCTCCGTTACGCGAAGAAGCCTCGATGAGCGGCGAGTCGTTGCTCGACCTCGTCATTTCCAGAAAACTCGTCCGCCCGATCGATGTCGCGCAAGCCAAGGCTTCGCACTTCGGTTATGAATTCGTTAATCTCGGCGAACTGCGGCTGACCGATGACATCATTGCGTTGGTTCCGCGGCACGTTGCGAAACGTTATCGCGCGATTCCAGTGACGAGGACGGAGGCTTCCATTGTTATCGCGGTGGCCGATCCTTCGGACCTCGACACAATCGATAGCTTGCAGCGTTTGCTCAACACGGAGCTCGAATTGCGTGTTGCGTTGCCAGAAGACATCGATGCCGCGCTGGAAAAATTTTACGGTGCAAAAGACGATCAGGTCGGCACGATCATCCAGGAAATCACCGAGAGCGAAGTTGAAATCGTCGCGCAAACCGGCGACGACGGCACAACCGTTGAAGCGGACGCGCCAATTATCAAATTGGTGAACACGCTGATCGTAGAAGCATTTAAAGCGCGCGCATCCGATATTCACCTTGAACCATTAGCGAAAAAGTTTCGTGTCCGCTACCGCATCGACGGTGTCATGCACGAAATGAAGAGCCCGCCGAAGCGGCTGCAGCCTTCGATTATCGCGCGTTTGAAGATTCAATCGAACATGTCGATTGCGGAACATCGTATTCCGCAGGACGGACGTATTCAGACGAAGGTCGGCGGCAAGTTGATCGACTTGCGCGTGTCCTGCATTCCGACCAGCCATGGCGAAAGTGTCGTCATGCGTATTTTGGACAAAGAAAGTTTGCGCCTTGGTTTGCCTGAATTGGGCTTTTTCACGGACGACCAGCAAACGTTCGAACGCCTCATTGGTTTGCCTGACGGAATTTTGCTCGTCACGGGTCCTACCGGTTCGGGTAAAACCACGACACTTTATTCCTGCCTGAACTTCATCAATCGTCCTGACCGCAAAATCATCACGGTTGAAGACCCGGTCGAATACTTGCTGGCTGGTATCAATCAGGTGCAGGTCAGCGAAACTGTCGGTCTAACATTTTCGGCGGCGTTGCGCTCGATGCTTCGCCAGGCACCGAATGTGATCATGCTGGGAGAAATTCGTGACCTTGAAACAGCGACGATCGCTATCAACGCATCGCTGACCGGTCACTTGGTCTTTTCCACACTTCATACCAACGACGCTCCTGGCGCGGTGACGCGTTTGATCGATATCGGCGTGAAACCGTTCTTAGTGGCTTCATCCACGCGCGCGCTCATGGCGCAACGTCTGGTTCGTAAAATTTGTAAAAAGTGCAAAGCCCCGGCGTCACTTTTGGATTCGGAAATTCGCGCTCTGGGTATCGACCCCTTGAAGGCTGCTGAAGCGAAGACGATGAAGGGCAAAGGTTGCGTTGACTGCAATAAGACCGGGCACCGCGGCCGTATGGGTATCTTTGAAATTTTCGTGATCGACGACGAAGCGCGCAAACTTATTTATGACCGCGTCCCCAATTCGACGTTGCGCACGCGCGCTCGTGAAATGGGCATGCGCACGCTCCGTGAAGACGGTTGCCGCAAAGTTTTGGCGGGGCAAACCACCGCTGACGAGGTCATTCGCGCGACGGTCGGCGATTCAGATTAAAATTTTTCGATTTAAATTATGTCTTATTCGATGTCAGACCTGTTGCAGTTGGTGGTCTCTGAAGGATCATCTGACTTGCACATCCGCGTCGGCGTGCCTCCGGTCATTCGCGTTCACGGTATTTTGGCGCGCGTCGACGGGCCGCCGTTAACGCCTGAGGATACGGAAGAATTGATGCGCAGCATTACCTCGGAAGACCATGTTCAATCCACGCGCGAAAAGGGTGGTGCGGACTTCGGTTTTGCTTTCGGTGAAATGGCGCGATTCCGTGTCAGCGTATTTAAAGAAAAAGGAAATTTCGGCCTCGTCTTGCGTCAGATTCCAAACAAGCTCCTGACGCTTGACCAAATCGGCTTGCCGCAAAACACGATTCGCACGCTGCTCCATAAACCGCGCGGTCTTGTTCTCGTTACCGGACCAACCGGTTCCGGTAAAACGACCAGTTTGGCGTCGATGATTAACATCATCAACGAAGAGCGAGATGACGCACACATCATCACGATTGAAGACCCAATCGAATATTATCATAAGCACAAGAAAGCGGTGGTCACTCAACGTGAAGTGCACGTCGACGTGCCGAGTTTCGCGGAAGCGCTGCGCCGTGCGTTGCGTCAAGATCCAGACGTGATTCTAGTCGGCGAATTGCGCGACCTTGAAACAATGGAAGCCGCGATCACCGCGGCTGAAACCGGTCACTTGGTGTTCGGCACCTTGCACACCACCGGTGCTGCAAAAACGATCGACCGTATTGTGAACGCGTTTCCGATGAACCAGCAGGAAACAATTCGTATTCAGCTTTCGACGGTGTTGCAGGGGGTTATTTCGCAGTTGCTGATTCCGCGTGTAGACAAACCAGGCCGTGTCGCTGTTTACGAAATCATGATCAACACGCCCGCTATTGCGGCGCTGATTCGTGATAACAAGACGTTCCGTATTAACTCGGACATTCAGACCGGCGCGAAATACGGCATGGTGACTCTGGACGGCTTCCTGATGGAAAAATATCAGGCCGGACTGATCGCGCGCGAAGAAGTGATCAACAAATCGCAGGACCCGGCGACTGTTATTCAGAAGTTGGCTGAATGGGAAGCTGCGCAAGCCGAAGAAGCCGCACGCAATAAGCAAGCACAGTAATTATTATGGCCGACCATGTTTCCAATCCGTTGCTCGATTTGATCAAGTCCCAAAGCTTGCTCGACGATTTGCAATTGGAAGAGGTCACCCAGGAGCATCTGCGTAGCGGTAAGCCGATCACCGAAATCCTCGCTGATTTTGGTTTGATCGATCAGGACATGCAGTTGCAGATCATCGCCAATCACC
>JAQGOW010000163.1 GCA_028293405.1 Verrucomicrobiales bacterium | reverse complement strand
TTTACTCGCCCCTCTTCTCCGGCGTGTTCTGGGACGAGGTCGATACGATGATGGAAGATATTGATCGCATCGAAGTCGTGCGCGGTCCGGGTGCGACTTTGTGGGGAGCGAACGCGGTGAACGGCGTCATCAACGTCGTTACGAAATCCGCCAAGGACAGCCAGGGATTGTTAGTGTCAGGTGGCGGCGGCACCGAAGAACGCGGGTTCGCCAATGTCCGTTATGGGTTCAAACTCGATGACGGTGTTTTCATGAAGGTTTACGCCAAGTATTTCGATCGCGACTCGAACGTGTTCGAAAATGGCAAGGACTCTTTCGACGACTGGAGCATGAGTCGCGGGGGCTTCCGCATTGATGTCGATAAAACGAACAACAACGTCTTCACCTTGCAAGGCGACGCTTATACCGGCCAGGAAAACGAAGTGTATCTGATGCCTGCGCCGACTCCCCCGCTTTTCGTGAACAGCGCGAAATCGATCGACAACGTTGCGGGCTTAAACACGCTCGGACGATGGACGCACGATTTCAGCAAAGACTCGCAATTTATTCTCCAAGCCTACTACGACCGCACTGTCCGCAATAACCCGGTGCTATCGCAACAACGCGATACCGGTGACGTGGATTTCCAACACAGTTTCAAAGCCGGCGAGCACAACGACATCACTTGGGGCACCGGTTTCCGCACCACTCATCGGAACGTCAAAAACAGTCTCAATGTCGCCCTCGTTCCTCCGTCGGATACGCGCAATCTTTACAGCGCATTTTTACAGGACGAAATCACGATTTCGCCCGACCGCCTCAGAACTATCCTCGGCACGAAATTCGAGCACAACGATTTCACCGGTTTCGAAGTTCAGCCGAGCATTCGCGCCGTGTATACGCCGCACACGAACCACACGGTCTGGGCATCAGTTTCGCGCGCGGTACGCACACCTTCTGAAGCCGAAAGCGATATTCGGCTGAACGTCGCTGTGCCCGGCGTGCCTCCTGGTGCGATCACTTCGTTCGGCAATTCGGACATACATTCGGAATCGTTGCTGGCCTACGAAATCGGCTATCGCTTTCAACCCAGCCGCCGACTGAACCTGGATTTGACCGCTTTCTATAACGACTACTCGCGGCTGCGCAGCCTCCAGCCTTTACCGCCGCTATCGCCGTTCTTCCCGCCGACGATTCATCCGTCAGTTGTCGCCAATCGATTGACAGGCGAAGGTTACGGCGGCGAAGCCTCGGCCACGTTCGACGCCGTTCCAGAACTGTGGAGCTTAAAAGGTGGTTACAGTTTTCTGAAATTGAACATTCATCGCGCCAACGGCCCCGATCAAACGTCCGAGTTGATGTATGAAGGTTCCAGTCCGGAAAACCAATTTTTCGTTCTGTCGACGTTTGAACTTCCATGGCACTTGGAATTCAACACAACCGTTCGTTATGTGGATCGCCTCAACGGCCCTGGTGTTCCGAGCTATATGGAAATGGACGCCCGCCTCGCGTGGCATCCAAAGACCAACCTCGAATTTGCGATTGTCGGCCAAAATCTTTTGCACGAGCATCATCGCGAGTTCGCGCCGAACTTTATTTTAACTCAGCAGACAGAAGTAGAACGAGGAGTCTACGCCAAAGTGACATTCCGTTACTGAGCGTTAAACCATTTTGAAAAATTTGTAGATGAGACTTAATCCCTTTACGGGGTTCGGCCGAGCGGCCCGCCAATGCATACGACGCGTGCACGTCGTGGCGGTGCTTTTGCTTATCGGCGTTGCAAGCAGCTTTTGCGCTCGTGGCCAAGAGGGGCGGTTGCCTGAGTATCAGGTCAAATCGGCCTTTCTTTATAATTTCGCCAAGTTCATCCAATGGCCGCAGGGTCGATTCGACAGTCCAATCGCGCCGTTGATCGTCGGCATTTACGGCAAGAACCCGTTTCGCGATTACTCAAAAGATCTGGAAACGAAGACTGTCGGCGGTCACAGAATCATCGTCCAACGGATTGAAACGATTGAACAGGCGCGTCATTGCCACGTCCTCTTCATCGGCACCGACAAGGCGCGAGCAACGCGGATGGTCGAGCAACTATCCGGAAGCAACGTACTGACCGTCACCGACGAAATGGAAATCGAAGGCTTTCAATCGGTCGGGGCAGTCATTAATCTTACGACCACCGGTAACAGAACGGTTCACTTCGAGATCAACGTAGACGCGGCGCGACGGGCTGAGCTGAAAATAAATTCGTCGCTACTGAATCTCGCAAAAATCGTACGGGATGGGAGAGCTTAAATGCGACTTTTCGACTTTAGCAGCCGCTCCATCAAGCAGAAACAGATTCTGATCTTGATGCTGACCAGCTCCATGGCGCTGTTATTGGCGTCATCGGGGTTCGTCGTGTACGAGCTGCTCTCAGTCAAGGATGACATGGTCCAAAGGTTGTCCACCATGGCTAGCTACATCGGGCAAGGTGCTTCCGCCGCTTTCGAAACAGACGCTCGCGATGGGGCTCAAAAGCAATTGATGTCAATCGTCAAGGAGGACCCAAACATCGTTCGCGCCTGCATTTACGGCAAAAACGGCAGCTTGCTCGCCGTTATTCCGGACACCGCTCGAGATTCCTTCCCAAAGGAACCCAGCCCGGCGGGACTCTTCCACAAATTTACGCTGCACACGTTGAAAGTGGGCAAGCGCGTCCAACCCAACCTGGAGGACGGCTCCAAACAGGAGATTCCAATTTTTCTCGAGTCGAACCTGAACCCCATTTACGAACGCCTCAGCCTCTCCGGCGGCATCGTTCTGGCGGTGTTTTGTTTTTCGTTCCTTGCCTCGTTGCTTCTCGCCTCCCAACTGCAACGCGTTATCTCGCGCCCAATTCTCCAGTTGCTCGACACCGCAAAGGCGATCACCGAAAAACAAAACTACTCCGCGCGCGCCCAGAAGACGAGCGACGACGAACTCGGCGTGTTGATCGATGGCTTCAACGCCATGCTCGACCAGATTCAGGAACGCGATTCGGCCCTCCAAAAAATCCAAAACGAATTGGAACGCCGCGTCGAGCAACGCACCGAAGCTCTCAAGCTCGAAGTCGCCGATCGGCGCAAAGCCGAAATGGCGCTGCGCGAGAGCGATGAACGTTTCAAGCTCGTCGCCCGCGCCACCAATGACGCCGTGTGGGATTGGAATCTCAAGACCGACTCGCTCTGGTGGAACGAAGGTTTTCAAACCTTGTTCGGCTATCGCGCCAGCGACGTCGAAGCGAGCATCGTTTCCTGGACCTCGCGCCTGCATCCCGAAGACGCCGATCGTGTCTTGGCCCATCGCCGGCAGGTGATTCATTCCGAGGACAATTTCTGGTCGGACGAATATCGCTTCCGCCGCGCCAACGGCAGCTACGCCTACATCTTCGATCGCGGCAACGTCATTCGCAACGACGACCTCCAGCCGGTTCGTATGTTGGGCGCGATGGTCGACATCACCGCGCGCAAGGAAGCTGAAAAAGTTCAGCAACAACAGCTCGCGCGCATCAGCCTGCTCAACCAAATCACGCGCGCGATTTCCGAACGTCAGGATTTGCAAAGCGTCATGCAAACCGTGCTCCAACAATTGGAGCGCCATTTGCCCGTCAGCTTCGGCGCCATCCTGCTTTACGAATCCAAGACCGACCTGCTCACCAGCGCGGCGGCTCGTGCGCGCGACGCCGTCAGTGGCGCGTTGAAATTCCTCGAACCCGGCACGCGCTTCAGCCCGGACCGATTCGGTTTGCGCCAATGTCTCAAGGGCCAAACCCTCTACGTCAGCGGCAGCGCCATGAACGCGCCGGTCCTCGAACAACTCGCCCAGGCCGGCCTCAAATCCATTGCCGCCTGCCCGTTGCTCGTCGAAGGCAACGCTTTCGGCGTTATGGTTTGCGCGCGCAGCAACGAAGAATTCAGCAGCGGCGAATGCGAATTCCTTCGCATGCTTAGCGAACAAGTCGCGCTCGCCGCCCATCAAGCCCAGCTCTACACCCAACTCCAGACCGCCTACAACGAACTGCGCATGGAACGCCAAAGCGTCATCGAGCAAGAACGCTTGCGCGCGCTTGGCAAAATGGCCAGTGGCATTGCTCACGACATCAACAACGCGCTCTCCCCCATCGTCGTCTATGCCGAAATGCTCCAGCGCGGCGCTCATCCGCCCGACGCCGTCCAACGCTACCTCCACAGCATTCGCACCGCTGGCGAAGACATCGCCCACATCGTCACCCGCATGCGCGAGTTCTATCGCAAACGCGAAGCCGACGACGTCGTCTTCCCCATCAAACTCAATCATCTCACGCAGGAAGTGATCGACCTCACCCGTCCCCGCTGGCGCGACATCCCGCAGGAACGCGGCCTGGTCATCGACGTCGAAACCGATTTCAGCGCCGAACTTCCCGAAATCCTCGGCAACGCCAGCGAACTCCGCGAAGCCGTCACCAACCTCGTCCTCAACGCCATCGACGCCATGCCCGACGGTGGCAAAATCGTCCTGCGCACCAGCGCCCGTTGGTGGCAAGACCACAGCTCCGTCCCCAAAGCCAGCCAGGTTTGGCTTGAAATTTCCGACACCGGCATCGGCATGGACGAAGAAACCCGCAGCCGCTGCCTCGAACCCTTCTTCACCACCAAAGGCACCCGCGGCACCGGCCTGGGCCTGGCCATGGTTTACGGCATCGCCGAACGGCACGAAGCCAAAATCGAAATCGACAGCGCCGTCGGCAAAGGCACCACCATCCGCATGGTCTTCCCCGTGCGCGAAATCACCCACACCACCACCCTCATCAAAAAGCCCGACACCGCCCAACCCCGTTCCCTCAGAATCCTCTGCGTCGACGACGAACCGCTCTTGCGCGAGCTCCTCAAAGAACTCCTTGAACTCGACGGTCACAAAGTCGAAACCGCCGACGGTGGTGAATCCGGCATCAACAAATTTACCGAAGCCGAACGCGGCGAACGCTTCGACGTCGTCATCACCGATCTGGGCATGCCGCGCGTCGACGGCCGCCAGGTCGCGCGCAACATCAGGGACCAATCGCCGCTCGTTCCGATTATTTTGCTGACCGGTTGGGGCAACATGATGAAAGCCGACGGTGAAATCCCGACCCAGGTCGACGCCGTCATCAGCAAGCCCCCGCGCGTGAACGAACTGCGCGACACCCTCAAGCGCGTGATGGACAAGCAGGCCAAGCAGGTTTGAGCCGCGTCCGCGACACCATCACGTCGCACCAACAGCCACAAGCTTTCGGGGAAATCCCTTAGTGCGATCGGGGACAATCATCGCGGGGAAAGCACCCCATATCAGTTTTGAATCTCGTCTCTTAGGATCGTTTACATGAGTAACAACGCGCTGCGCCACATTCTCCTCGTCGACGATGACGTTGGTCTTCTTGAATTGAACGAGGAAGTGTTGTCCGCCTCCGGCTATCAAGTCACCACCGCCGCCGATGGCGCCTTGGCCTGGGAAGCACTGCAGGGGTTTGGATTCGACCTGCTCATCACCGACAATAATATGCCGAACACCACCGGCCTCGAGCTGCTCGAGAAAATGTTCGACGCCGGCATCGCCACTCCTGTCATCATGGCCACCGGCACCTATCCGGAAGAAGCGATCGCGGCCAAACCGTGGCTCGAGCCCAGCGCGGTCTTGAGCAAACCCTACACCATGCACCAATTGTTGGCGGCAGTAGAAAATGTCCTGGCTGGCGCAGATCAAAAATGCGAAGGACTGCTCAGCGAAGTTGCTCAGGAGAAGTAAGAGCCCCGCCCAACCGTTTCACCCCAGCGGTTGCGCGCTGGGGCAGTTGGCGTAGCACGGGACGTTGGCATTTTTGCACGCGAGCACCGTCCCCAGACAGTGGAAGAGCGTTTTGTTATTGCTGCTCTTGGTGACGAATTGCGTCACGCCCAGTTTTTCACAGGCGGCGATGTCCACGGCCTAATCCGAGCTGGTGAATACGACGACGGGAAACTTTCTAAACTTCCGTTGGCCGCGCATCCACGCCAGCACCTCGATGCCGCCGACCTTGGGCATTTTCAAATCGGTCACGACCAGGTCGGGCAAGGGAAACATGTCACGATTGTTGTAGGGGTTCCTGCCGGCGAGCCAGGCGATGACTTCCTCGCCGTCGTTGACGACCCGCATGTCCAATTGGCAACCCAACGTTTTGCCCGCCCGCTCGAACAAGGTGACGTCGTTGGGATCATCTTCGGCGATGAGGACTATTTTAGCGCGCGGACGGCTGGCAGCGATTCCTTTTGTGCTCATAGTGTTCATTTCACCGTGAGGGTGGGCGCTGACTTTGAAGCTACGATTTGAAAGTGCCCTTCCGAAAAAATCTGTCAACCCGATTGTAAAAGCCTTTACGGCAAAAAGCTCTTTGGCTTGAATCGCCGCGTTCCCATGAATGGGTGTGCGACAGTGGCTTTCATGGGCCGGGGAATCGGTATCCGTGGCCTCTTCGTAAATGGTATGGCGATCGCGCTGGTCGGGTTTTTTGCGCGAGTCGTAGCAGTTTTCTTTTTCTCCGTCGGCCTCAGCGACGCCTCGACCGGTGCCCGTCCCGGCTTCAGGGGAGCCCCTGAAATGGCCGGGGGAGTTCTGGACGCCGTCAGGGGAGTCCCTGAAACTGTCAGGGGAGCCCCTCGAGCCTCTGGGGGAGTCCCGAAACCGGTCAGGGGAGTCCCTGAAACGGCTAGGGGAACCCGGGAATCGGTCAGGGGAGCCCCTGAAGCCGTTAGGGGAGCCCCTAGCGGCGCGAGGGGAACCCCAAAGCCCGTCCAGAAGACCCCTCCAGCCTCCGTCTAAACCACTATGGACAAGCATTTTAACCCTAATTTGCCGCCAGTCGTGACCGATCCAGAGGAATACGCCCGCTGGCTCCAAACCTTCCACCAGCACCTCCGCGCCCAGCCTGGTTATATGGCCTTGGCCCCGAAGATATCAACGCCCACGGCGGTTGTAGTAGAAGCCGCCGCCGCCGCCGAGCAATAGAACCAGAACCACGATGATAAGGAGAGTTTCTGTAGACATGCCTGCACTCTAAAGATTGGGCTCAATGCAAACAATGGGGTGTTCCCCCTACGCTACGCTCATTTTCCGCATTGCAGCCCGCCGCCCGCACGCCTAGCTTCCGCTATGGCCAGACGCGATACGACATTTGCATGGGTGACATTGACCAACTGCCGGACTCTCGCCGAAGCCGACCTTCTCGCCACGCAACTGCGCGCCGCCCAAATCGCCGTCTTGATCCCGGACGAATCGCTCATGGCCAATATCGATTCGGCCGCGAACACTTTCGGCTACGTGCGCGTGCAAGTGCACTCGGAGGATTACGAGAGCGCGCGGGAGTTTTTGAGGCTCTAAGAGGAAGTGGTGCATCCGACAGGACTTGAACCTGTAACCTTCTGATCCGAAGTCAGAAGCTCTATCCAATTGAGCTACGGATGCGCCTGAAGCATCAGAACAGAAAACGCCGACGGTGTCAAAACCGCCAGCGCCGCTCGCCACTTAATACGCGCCGATGCTTAACTTCTGACCCGCAGGAAGCGGCGTGCTGCTTTGGTGTTTCTTATACTCGCGCTCGACCGGCAACGCCGCCGGGGCCAAGGCCTTTGCATTGCCGCGACAAATGGAACGTGCACTGAGGTGGAAGTTTTCTCCCGGCCCATCAACGAACGCCGGTGTCGTATCCAACACGCTCGTCTTTTCGCCGCGAACGATGGCGTCCTTGGCTTCAGCGGCGTGGCGATAGCCGGGCTTCAAATAGTTGTTCTCGAATTGAAGGATGCCTTTTCCATAACGCATCAGGATAAGCGATCTGCCGCCGCCTTCGGTGAAGAAGATGTTGTTGCGCGCATCACAAATCTCGTCGTTGGTCGAAGTCCAGAAGAGTTGCGTGCCGTCTTTCCTCGTTGAGACAACGGTGTTGTTGTAGAAGTAAAGCGT
>JAQGOW010000146.1 GCA_028293405.1 Verrucomicrobiales bacterium | reverse complement strand
CAAAATTCGCAAAGCAGTATTGAAGCGTATCGAGGAGCTTTGCCCGCCGACTTGTCGCTTGGAACTTAAGGTCGGTCACGGTGGCGAACCGTATATCGTTTCGCCGAAGAGCGAGATTGCTCAGGCGGCGTTGCGCACTTTGAAAGCTGCATTCGGTTGTGAGCCGATGTTGATGCGTGAAGGCGGTTCGATCCCGATCGTAACTCAATTCAAGAACGTTATCGGCGCGGACTCGCTCCTCCTTGGACTCGCGTTGCCGGATGACAACGCGCATTCGCCAAATGAAAAGTTTAGTCTCAAGGCGTTTGCAAATGGAATGAAGATGGGCGCGCTGCTGTGGCCGGAGTTGGCCCTGCTGAAAACGAAGAAGTGAGCCGTTGAAGTTTATTCCTATTTTTGGAAACAAAAAAACCCCTCGTTGCCGAGGGGTTTTTGTTTTTGAGATTCGATTAGCGTTCCGCAATGGGTTGCAAATCCTGGGCTGTCCAAGGTTGCGTACGGGCTTTTTCCTTGGCGCGGATGGCTTTGACCTGTTCTTCGGTAACGGCGGGAGCTTTGTTATCCCAGTTGTTACGAATGTAACTTAGAACGGCAGCGATTTGGTGATCGTTGAAAGTACCTTTCCACGATGCCATCGCCAAATTCCATTCCGTTCCTTTGACATTGATCGGTCCTTGCAAACCGTCGAGAACGACGCGGATGATGCGATCAGGTTTGGGAGCGAGCACCCATTCCGAACCAACGAGGGGCGGAGCTTTGCCGACTTCACCCATGCCGTGCGGTTGATGGCAGAGCGAGCAGGTGGAATTGAATACTCGTTTGCCGTCGGCAATTAGCTGTGCGTTTGCGTCCTTCGGCTGTGCGGCATCGACTTCCTCGTAATTTCCAAATGGATGATAGACTTTTGAATTAAAGCCACCGGCGTTTTGATCGAGATACATCGCGCCCCAGTAGAAAAATAGACCGACCAGCAAAACGAGCCACATCGGGACGCTGGAATTACCGGCGCTCGGTTCGTTATCGCGGCGAAGATTTTGTTTATCGTTCTGGCTCATTTTGCGGGCATTGGTGTGGCCGGGCTATTGGTTGCCGGACGCATCGTAATCGGCTTGTCCGAAGCGGGTGGCGGAACTTCGAAAATGTAAACGGTTTGGCGCAGGCTCGCGACGTAGGAGGCTAAAGCCTGGGCGTCGGAAGTTGGGACGATTTCGTATCCCGCTTCCGTCACGACCGGCAATGCGTCGGGAGATGGAGTGCGATCAATCTTTTGTTTCTTGAACAAGAATGGGTAGGGCGGCATGACCGAACCGCGGACGAATCCAGGCAGGCGTTCATTACGGGCATCGTAAAGGTGATTGAGAATGATTTGCCGATCGAGACGAGCGCCGACGTTCGCCAGATCAGGTCCGACACGTTGTGTGCCGAGCATGACCGGATAATCGTACAGGTAATCTTCCGCGACGCTGTAGCGCTGACGCATTCCCCAGCCGCGCATCAAATCGGGGCCGAGACCGGCAGGACGAACTTGCTGGGTGTGGCAAGCTGCGCAGTTATTCACGCGATAGACATCCAAACCGCGTTTTTCCGCGCCTGTGCGGTAAATCGGGTATGTATCGCCAGCGGGAACGGTTAGTTCGGGTTGAACGCCGCCGATTTGCACCTGCGGGCCGAACACGAACGTCGCCCACGAAATGATCATCGTGCAAAAAACGCCAATGAATACGAATGGGCCGAAGTTCATGATTTAGAGATTTTGAGTTCACGTCCTGCCGCGCGAACTGCGAGCAACACAAGGTTTAACAAGCCTGCAAACTGACCGACCACGAGCAGCAAATCTCCCAACGTGCTGACACGGACAGCCATTAAAGTTGTTTTCAAAATGACGGCGAAAGAATTTTGCGGGTTAGTGAGCAAGTAACCTTGAGCAATGCCGCCGACCAACAAAGCGATATAGCTCAGCACGACACCAAGGAATGTCAGCCAGAAATGGGCTTTGATCATTGCTGGCGAAGGCCATTCGATGCCCATCACGCGAGGAAGCGCATAATACATCGCGCCGAACATGGTTAGGGCGAAGAATCCGTAAACCCAAAGATTTTTCTGCGCAACGGTGAACCAGGTGAAATCGGTCAACGAACTCACCGAAGGCACTGCACCGACGATGAGTTGAACGCTGGCGATGACCCAGAACATCAAACCGACGTAGGTAAATTTGAGCGGCCAACTGCTGTCGAGACGTTCGTGATGGCCGCGAATGGTTTGCCAGATGTTCAACACGATCGCGATGATCGGGATTGCGGTTAACACGATGCCGACGGTGCTCATCGCCGGAATCCATTCCGGTAGCGGAGCTCCGTTGGGAACCGCACCCCAGGAACCGAACAGCGCCAAAGTCCAGAAAGCGAACAGGGCGAGTTGGCGACTAAATAATTGGCGACCGAGCAGTTTCGGAATGAAATAGAAAATCGCAGCCAAACCGGTGAACCCGAGCACGATCGTGTGCAGGTTATGAACGTACCACCAGTTGATGGAGCTTTGCACAACACCTCGGACGGGATGTTCGAGTAGGAGCAGTAGCGCAGTGGCGCAAATCCATGCGAACCAGAAAAGTGACGTTAAACCAAACCATTGCGAAGGATAGGTTTGTTGTTCATCGCGATTTGAGTAGGTCAAGATTGCGATCACGCCCATGACGATGTAGGAAATCCACATTGTCCACGCAGCATAGGGTGGGAATTCAAAATTTTGGAAACCAGTGCTATCACCGCAAAAGACACCAACAACGCCGAGCGTGATCGCAAAATTAAAAAACGATGCAGCGATCGTCAACATGAGCGAACTCGCGACCGGTGTGCGGCCCAAGCGGACAAACAACCAAAGGATAAATGCCATTCCGGCTTGCAACCCGAAACCGTACAAAGCGCAATCGGCTTGCAGCGCAGTGACTCGGCCGTAAGTCAGATTTGGAGTTCCAGCAAGGAACTGCGGCATGTGGAATTTGAGCGAAGCAATTAGGCCGAAAACAGTTGCAAGCAAGAGCCAACTCAATGCGCTGATGAACAGCACCATTAACGGCAGCCGGCACGAAGATTCCACACCCGCGACAACGTCATTGCGCGTGTTGGAAGGATGTGTTGTGGTTGCGTTCATTGGCTATTCGTATTGGCTCGGCTTGGGGGCTTGTTTGGGCGGAGGTGCAAAGGCTTTGGCGGCGCGCGCGAGCATTTCTTTACGAGCCGTAGCAGGGTTTTGCCATTCCTGCGCGGTCAGTTCTTTTGCGCGGTCGATTGGGATTCGCACGATACCCTCGTCTTTATTGCGCCGATCGTATTTGGTCAGAGTAACAACACTGTTGGATTGAACTTCAGCCAGAGCTCTTGCTCGTTCGTCTGCGCGTTCGTAGCCGATGGCTTGAGCGTGCGTTTTATGGCGCTCTCGATAAATCCACCAAGGCATGGCAAGGAACGCCGCCGTGATGAAAATCACGAAAACGACTGTCCGAAAATCTATGGGGCGATTGTCGTTCATTTAGCGCGGGAAGGTGCGGTTGAAATGTAGCTGGTGGGCGGCACGTAAATGTCCAGGCCCTCGGCGATGCGCGGATCCTTCTGCGGATAGGGCGCGTGTTTCGTGTAGGCACGAATGAAATAGATGGCGACGATGCCGGCGAAAAACAACATACATCCGGCGTCCAGGATGAAGCCCAAGGCCGACATTCCGTTTTTATGCAGCGATGGCATGATTTGGAACTGCAAATCGAAGAAGTGCATGACCCAGACCCAAACAGCGAGGCCGATCATGTATCCGGTCTTGAGCTTTACATCGATTCGCAGCAGAGCCAAGAACGGCACAAAAAAGTGGCCGAAAATGATGACGTAACGCCCGATGTATTGCCAGCCACCCACTTCGCGCAGGTTATACCAAAAGACTTCTTCAGGCATGTTCGCGTTCCAAATAATGAAGTATTGCGCGAACGTGACGTAGGCGTAGAAAACGGTGAACGCGAACAAAAGCGAACCGAGGAAATAATACTGCTTCTCGTGCATCACATGCCGCAGTGGGCCGGCGCGCTGTAGCAGGAGGCAAATGACATAGACGGTGGCCAGCGTTGTCCAGACGCTGCCGGCAAAGTACCATACGCCATACATGGTCGAGAACCATTCGTGCATCAAAGCTTTGATCCACATGATGGAAGCGATCGTTACCGTAGGAGCGAACAGGAAAATTCCGGTGCCGGTCCAAACGCGCATGCGAAAGGTACATTGAGCCGAGCCGGTCTCATCCTGGCGCAGGGACCAACGACGCAACTGCCACGTCCAGACGATCCACACGAAGAAACAAATAGCGGCTACGATGTAGAATCCCGGAATACTCAGCAACGGGAACTTCGATGACAACGCGTGGTCAGGACTTTTCTGCAGTGTCGGACCCATCCACGGGTAAATCTTGGTGGCAAGTAGACCAATGGGAATCCAGAGCACCAATAGCCAGGGAGCTACGCAGGCCATCGTTTCCGTAATGCGACGGACCGGCACCGACCACGACGCATCGAACATATGATGCGCCATCGTGAGGAAAAAGGAGCCTACGAACAGGCTCAAGAAAAACATGAACGCCAGCAACCAGGAATATCCAAATTGCAACACGCCTTTGTCGCCAGCGGCGAAGAAACCCAGGATCATCAGGACAATGCCCGACACTATCGCGATAATCGGTAGATTGCGATACGGCTTCAAATCCAGCGGCTCGACGTGTGCTGTGTCAGAGTGAGAACTCATACTATTTATTCAGTGCGGCGCGGTCTGCTTCTGGCACGTCTGCCATCGTCGCCAATTGGCTGCGCTCCAGCGCGCGAACGTAAGAAACAATCGCCCAACGATCTTCGACCGAGATCATCGGCCCATACGGTCCCATCAATCCGGTTGGTGAGCCGTGGGTAATGGTGTAAAAAATCTGTCCGTCCGTCATTTCCACGATCCGGCGCGAATGCAAATCTGCAATGCCGCCGACGCCAAACTTCCCGGTGACCCCTTGACCGTTCCCGGTCGGGCTATGACAAGGTTGGCAGTAGATGTTGTAACGTTCCTGGCCGCGGTCGATCAACTTGGCCGAGACTGGAACTGGCGACAGTTCGGTGAAGTTCGTTGTGCCGTTGATTCGACCGGTGCTTAAAGGTGTTTCCTGATACGGATAGACAGCCTTGCCATCGAGCTTCAACTGTTCGCCGGCAATCATGTAAGGCTTGGTCCGGGCAACTGTGCCGTCAGGATGCGGACGCGAACTCCAATTGTCCTTATAAAAATCGCTTGGCGTTTGCGGGCGGAGCTTAGCCTGGCGCACCATGTCCGGGAAAATTTCCAGAGGCGGTTTGCGGGACATTCCACCGCGGAATCCGAGCAACCCGATGATCGTCGCGACAGTAAGAATAAAGCCTAGATAGAAATAGCGCATTATTCCTCCACCAGTTCGATGTGCCGGCTGCCGAGAGTTTCGAGCAGCTTGCGGGTTTCGGTTTCTGAATATTTCGCGTCCTCAGCTTCGATCACGAGGAAGTAGCGGTCGTGCGTCGCCAGAGCGAACCGTTTATTTTTAAGCAGCGGATGATGCAAACGTGGCAAGCGATTCAAGAACAACATTCCAAGGAGCGCGCCAAATGAACCGAACAAGATGGTCAGTTCATACGACGGCGGGAAGGCCGCGAATGGGCTGAACATCGGTTTACCGCCGATGATGATCGGATAGTTCACCGCATTCATCCACCAGATGATTAACATGCCAGTGGTATAACCAGTCACGCCACCGATGAAGGAAAACCAGCCGACTTTGGAATTGGGTATTCCCATTGCACGATCCATTCCGTGGATCGGGAACGGGGTGAACACGTCCCAGGAACGGAATCCTTGGGCATTCACTTTTTCCGCCGCGTGCAGGATATCTGCCGGCGTTTCAAATTCTGCCATGATGGCGTATGGACGTCGCGAACCGTTCATCAGTGATGACCTCCGTGTTTCGCGCCACCCAAAGGATGGTGCGGGTCAGCTTGCGGCGTGACACCTTTGACTTCCGCGATTGCGATCAGCGGAATGAAACGCAGGAACAAGAGGAAGAATGTGAAGAACAATCCGAACGTTCCGAGATATTGCAGAACGTCCACAACTGTCGGGCTGTAGTAACCCCAGTTCGACGGAATGAAGTCGCGATGCAGCGAGGTGACGACGATAACGAATCGTTCAAACCACATGCCGATGTTCACAAAAATCGAGAGGATGAAAACCAGCATCATGTTCGTC
>JAQGOW010000131.1 GCA_028293405.1 Verrucomicrobiales bacterium | reverse complement strand
GTCGTTGACCACGACACTTGGAGCGACGTTGCCGGTAACGCGCGTCGTCGCAAACCAACGCAACTTGCCGTTTTCGGGATTCAACCCCCACAACTCGCCGAGCACGGGCATGATTAAATCTGTGCGGCCATTGACCGTGGTGAATGCGGGTGTGCTATAGGATTGCTCGAGTGAATCGGCGTCCTGTTTCCAAACCTGTTTGCCGGTCAGCTTGTCGAACGCGCGAACAGAACGGCTTTCTTCGGAGGCGTTCACGATCACCAGATTTTTGTATAAAGACGGGCTGGAAGCGGAACCCCAGCGTTTGTTGCTCGATTCGTGGCCGACATTGACGCGCCACATTTCTTTTCCATTCCAATCGAATCCAAGCACGCCGGTCTTGCCGAAGAAAACGTAAATGTGCTCGCCATCGGTCACCGGAGTGCTGCTGGCGTAACCGTGTTCGGTTAACATGCCGGAGTAAGGATCTTCGGGCAGTTCAGCGGCGACGGATTTATCCCAAATCACTTTGCCCGTGGCGCGATCAACGCAGATGAGGTGGCGTTGCAATTTGTCGACTGAACCGCCGTCATCGCCATATCCAGAAAAGCAGGTGATGAAAAGGCGATCGCCCCAAATGATCGGGCTGGACGAACCGCCTCCGGGCAGGTCGAGTTTCCACTTGATGTTTTCCTTGTCGCTCCAGGTCACGGGCGGATGTCCGCTGCGCGATACGCCATTGCCATCAGCACCGCGAAACGCCGACCAATCGGCACCGAGGGCCAAAGTTGATTTTAGCAGCCACCCTGCCATTACGACTGCGATTGTGACCTGTTTCATAACGTTCTAGAGCAATAGACGGATTGAAGTGTTAAGGTTTGGTTTAAGTTACAGAGAAAATTGTAAAGGAATGGTAAAGGTTGCTGGAGTTCATGCTTCAGCGTGCAGGGAACGAGCCTAAGCTTGAACTACGACGCAACGAACGGCAATTCGACAATCGTCGCAGTCGAGTCATTCACCATGAGTTGCTCGCCAGTTTTGTTCACTTCTTTGCGGACGTAACCAAGAGCGATATTAGCGTTCAGACTTGGGGAATGAGTCGCGCTGGTGATGTAGCCGACTTCCTTGGCGTCCTTGGAAAGTTTGTCGCCTTTTGCGGGTAGCGCCTTCAGGTCGTCCGCGAGACGTAAACCGCGCAGTGATTTCGCCACCTGACCGTAAGTGCGAATGCGCGCGATCACTTCCTGGCCGATGTAGCAACCTTTGCTGTAGCTGATGGCGCGGCTCTCGATGGCTTCGGGCGCGAGATTCGTTTCGTCCATATCCACGCCGAAACGGGGGATGCCCGCCTCGATCCGTGCGGTCTCAAATGCCTGCCAACCGCATGCGCGGCCACCAACTGCTTTAGCGGCAGCAATCGCTTTGTCAGCGACAGCGGCAATTGCGCCGGAGGGGACAAACAAGTCGAAACCAATCGTGCCAAGACGCGGCTGATTCATCAGATAGATTTCGCCAAGGTTACCGTCTTGAATGGAACTGAGCGCGAACGGTTTTGCGGGAATGGTTAAACCGAGTTGAAGACTTTCAATAACAGCGGCTGCTTTGGGGCCTTGGACGCTGAGTAAGCCGTAGTGCGGCGCGACGTCGACCATCTGCGCGTCGTCAGCGATCACGTATTTTTCTAAACGCTCCTTAACTGCGTTGGTCAGCCCCGGCTCAAAATCCAAGAGCATCTCGTTCGCGAGCGCATATATATATAGGTCGCTTTGAATGCGGCCCTTCGCGGTGACGAGCGCGGCGTAACAGCCTTCACCACTCTTCAATGCCTGCACGTTGTTCGTGACCTGGCCGTTGATGAACTTCTGGCGGTCGGCACCCAGCACGCACAAACGGCTGCGGAAACTGAGATCGATGACACCAGCGGTTTCGCGCAATGCCCGATACTCAGCCTGCACGTCGCCGTAATCGCCGACAATTTCCATGCCGCTGACTTCAGCAAAACGCCCGTAGAGCCCGTGATGAAATTCGTGCAGTGCCAATGGTTCCATAACTCAATCGTTGCTTATAAATTCGCGAACAAAATCGTTGCTCGGTTGTTCACGAATCTGCTGCGGCGTGCCGATTTGTTCAATTCGGCCGTGGCGCATCACCGCAATTCTGTCGGCCAAGGCAATCGCCTCAGCTTGATCGTGCGTGACGTAAAGAAATGTAGCATCAACGCGCTCGCGCAGTTTTTTGATTTCTTTGCGCAACTGGGCGCGCATTGGCGAATCCAAATTCGAAAGCGGTTCATCGAACAAAAACACTTTTGGCTTCCGCACCATCGCGCGACCTAGCGCAACACGCTGACATTCGCCGCCGGATAGCGTTTCGGGTTTTCGGTTCAGCAGCGAAGTTAACCCAAGCATCTCCGCAGCTTCGTTGACGCGCTGAGCGATTTCGGCTTTGGCGAATTTTCTAAGCATGAGACCGAAGCCGATATTTTGCGCGACAGTCAGATGCGGAAACAGGGCCGGTGATTGGAACACCATCGCGATGTCGCGGTCCTTCGCAGGCGTGCCGTTTAGGACATTTCCATTGAGCGATACGTTGCCGGCATCGGGCGATTCGAGGCCGGCGATCAATCGCAGCATCGTCGTTTTGCCACATCCGGATGGGCCGACAACGACGAGGAATTCGCGATCCGCAACGGCGAGACTAAGTTCGTTTACCGCGCGAACTACCTCTCCGCCTTTGGCGCGAAAACTTTTTGAAACTTTGTCGATGCTGACACTCGCCACAATGCGGACAGTAATTCGAGCGAACGCGTTACACGAGCGCGTAATTTTGGATAAGGAGCGCAGACTTCGGTCCGCGCTCCCGTTGAATCACTCACGGCAGCTTGTGCGGATAACTCGTGTTCGCACCGCCGATGTTACAGACGGTTTGTTGATCGACCTGGTTCGGAGAATAGCTCGTCGCAAATGAACTGGCTGAATCATTAGGGCAACTCGGCAATTGCCCCGCGGAACCGCGTCCAATGAAGGACTGCAAATCCGCGCCAGTCGGAGTGTCGCCCGAACTCTTTCGTGCTTCCAACGCCCAGAGCGCCTTGGCGTCGTCGATGATTCTCAAGTTGTTCACGCACGTCGTTGCTTGCGCTTTATTACGCGCGCTAACGAAATTAGGAATAGCGATGGCCGCCAACATCCCGATGATCGCGACGACGATCATGATTTCGACAAGTGTGAACCCGGCGTTTTTTGTGGTCCTGATTTGCATAGGAACTCCTTTTGCGAATGCGGCGTGGACACGACAAGGGACGGGTTATGTTAATGCAGGGTGTCCACGGAATGTCTCCTTGTCTCCGCGTGCGTCGGATGAGCACCGCTTGAATCGGCACCTGCCGTTCCCTGCTCTTCCGACCCGAAGAGTTCAACCCCGTTGCAGTTGACAAGTTGCGCGCGCTAATGGGTGCAATTAGCGATTGCTGAAAAGCGCGGCCGAGACTTGATTGCTGTCAGGGAATTTGCAATGTTGGACGTAGTTGTCTGCGTAAGCGGGCACATGCCAGAGTAGCTCAGGGGTAGAGCAGAGGACTCATAAGCCTTTGGTCGCAGGTTCAATTCCTGCCTCTGGCACCAATTTTTAGTTACTAGATATGCAACCTGATTTGTCTTTGTGGGGAATTTATTCGATGCCGCTCGGCCTCGCGATTTGCTTTGGACCCGTGCTCATCGCCTGGTTCATCGACGAGCGCAATACGCGCAAAGATAAAGATAACGACAAGCGGTAATTGGAGCGCGGATGGTCACGTCCGCTGTCTCTCGCCGTCATCGCACCTTCTCTACTCGGCATCGCACTGTGAAGCGGTCTTTGAACGCTGTGATGTCCAGCGTTCCCCGGTTATCAAACGGCACGTTCACACCTTCAACGTCAGCGCTTCGTATCACGTAATTTTCTGGCAGACGCAGGCGCAGTAATGATTGTTTGGCCGGATTGCGCATGGGAGGGCGGACATCGGCGATCACTTGCCCACTGCTCAACTTCGAAACGATTCTCGCTGACACTGGCCCGAAAGCGGTCGGTGCACGATCGATGGCAATTTCCTGACCGTCATTCAACCACCGACGTGGGGTGTCGAACATCAATCGTAGCGTCTCAGGTTTGCCGTCGTCGTTGAGATCCCAGTCCTGCACAAGCATGTCGCGCAGCGTCCAAAGGAAGAATGCGTTTCCAGTGCTGTTGGGCGGGAGATACATCGGGCGTCCGAATCCATCTAACGCTTTGAAACTGCTGCCTTCGCCGCCAATGAAGGTATCGCGCGTCATGCCCTGGGCCATTTTGCCGTAGAATGCGTTGAGCACGCCATCGACGTCGTCGCGTTCGGCGAGCTTGTCGACGTAACGGAGGCTGTAGAGATCATCGATGCCGTTTTTGTTGGCGAACAAGCCGGAGTGTTGGTCGAAACGAATCATGCCCATGGAAATGCCGCCGTGTTTTTGCAGATAATCGATGAGCCATGTTTGACGTTCGTCGCCGGGGCCGAAGATTCCTGAACCGATTACGTAAGGCGCCATCAAATTCCAATAGCTGCCCATCTTCGTTGCGGTGATTGGATCATATGGCTTTTCGTTGCCAAGAAGTGCCAGCGGAATGAACGGCGGCATGACTGTGTCGTTGATGCTTTTGTCCACCGCAGTCAAAATGGCTTTGCGAAAGTCGCGCGCGACAGCGGCGATGGGTTCGCCCTGTTCGCGATTGCCGGTCTCGATGAGCACGGCGGCCATGTCGCGCAAACCGCGCCAGCCATTTGCGTTTGAGTTCAGTGAATAAGCGCGGTCAAAAATGTCGCCGGCGTATTGCTCCTTCGGAAGAATTCCGAGGCCAGACTCGCGATTGGTGCTGAGCAGATCGACCTCGCGTTGCCATTCAGTTTTGTGATCGTTGATGAAACCTGCGTCGCGCGTGAGCCAATAGTAGTGCGCGAGCATCTGCAGTTTGTAGGCAGCTTGATGGAATCTCAGGCTGTAGTTGCCGTTGGTGCGTGAGTAGTTGAGCAACGGGACCATCATCCGGCGCGTGTCTTGCGTGTAGCCGTAGAGCATGAGCGCACGGACGGTGTCGCCGCATTCGGCTTCATAAAGACGTTCGTAGGCGTTGCCGTAGCTGTAGTTGGCGTTGTCGCCTTTCATCAGCATGTAATTGGCGATGATTTGCGCGCGCCAGACGTTGTTGACGAGCGGCTCGGGAACGGTCAGCGACATGCCGTTTCGAATGTAGCTTTCCCACAGACCGGCGCAGCTACGCCGCTGTTCGTCATAGGTGCCGGGCAAATCCGCCATGCGCACCGGCTGCGCCATCGGCTGGGACGCGATGGCGAGGTATGCGTATTCGCCGAGAAACAACTTGGTCGTGAGCGCGTTCCTGGCGGGGTCCCATTGCCACGATTTGTCGAACCATAACCACGCGTAACTGTTGGTGTTGCGAACGGCGCCCTCGCTGACGGTCAGTGGCGTATTGGGCGAAAGGACAGCGGCGATGTTAATTTCAGCGTTCGTCGGATTTTTGAATCGGACGAAAACCACACCGCTATCGGACTGGAGACGATCGACCGAAGCGAACACTTCTTCTTCGTAGGAATGGCCTTTGTGGTAGTAGCTGAAATTTACAATCGGCAGATAACCGCGATCGTAAGTAGGTCCTTTAAGCGCAGTCAAGTCGGCGCCGAAATCTGTTCCATCATCACCGACCTTGAACGTGATCGGCAGGCCGTAGTCCTTCCACGTGGCCTTGGAAGCGCGGGCGTTGATTGCGCTGCCGTTCGAGATGAGGCGTGCTTTCAACGGCGCATCCGGCGCACTGAGCACGATTGGATAATAATGAAACGCCGCATCGACATAACGCAACGGCGGCATGAGTTGGCTGAAAAATTCGTAGCTCGGCCCGCCCGGTTGATGCGCGGCAATCTGGCCCCAGAAATCTTCTTTGGCCTGCAACGCGATATCCACATTGCGCACAGATGCCGGCAGGTTGGTCTGCGCGACCGCGTCACTGCCGAGTGAAAACAAAAGCAGGGCCGTAAGCAGACGAGTCAAGCGCACCATGGATTATGAACGTAACCACGGACTGCGCTGGTTTTCAAGTGCAGCGCTATGGATTAATATAAAGGTCCTGAAAGTCGAGAGGCGCAATGAGCTTGCCAGTCGCGATGAGTGGCAGACAGTATGCGTCGTGAAGAGGCGGTGGAAAATCCTGTTGATCGGCAGCATTCTACTGGTGGTATTGGGGTTAATCCCAGTCACTTTGCATTTCCGCGCAAAGTGGAAACTAGACGCCTACCGGAACGAACTCATCCGCAAAGGAGAACAGATCGAAGCGGTTCAACTGATACCTCAAAGCGTAAGAAATGGGGCAGCGAACGGAGCCCATCTTATTAACGTTAGCGCGGCGGTAGGAAATCGGCTGCGCGAACTGCTGCCCTTTCGGATGCAAATTGTGGCACCAGGCAAGGCGCGTCTGACGTGTCGCGAAACGGCAATCCTCGAGAACGTGAATGCTACGTATGTCCCCGAAGCGACCAAATCACCGGGCGGCGAGATCGACATAGTCCCCCTGTTCGAATCCGAAGTGGCCGCCAAACGCGATCTTTTGATCGAGCTGCGTGATGCCACGGCTGGTCCTATGCAATTTCCAATCAACTATGCGAAAGGAATGGTCGCATTGCTCCCGCACTTGGCGCCGTTGAAAGAAGCGGCAATGAATCTTTGCGCACTGACCGCGTTTGACCTGCGCAAAAAACACACGGACGAGGCGACAGCAGATTTGTTGGCCGAGGTTCGCCTAATCGGTAATTGGCAACACGAACCAATGCTCATTAGTGAGCTTGTTCGATGTGCGTGCGTGACACTTTCGTGTTGCTCCACGTGGGAGGCAGTGGAGTCGCACCAATTGAGCGAAACGCAGTTGCGACAAGTGCAGCAAAGCTGGGAGGAGTTAGACCTGCTTACCAAAGCGACGGCCAGCATGAAGTTTGAAGCCGTCGTGAACGCGCAGACGATTGAAGCTGTCAGGTCGGACAAGGACATTTGGACTGGCGGCGCCACGATGAATCGACTGAACGAATTCGGCCAATTGGTGACCGAAACGCTCAGCGAACCAAAAGCGGGATTTAAACAATTGCTCGATAGGTATCCGCGATATTGGGCATGGTGTTGGGTCGGCTCCTATGAAGATGATTTGCGCACACGGCGGTGCGTCGAGGACATATGCCAGCAGATCCGGATGGCACAACTATGGAAAGGCAGCACGTTGTATCGTCGTGGGGAAGATGGCTTATGGGAGTTGGGTTCGGAGTCGGTTTTTTCGTGGGCTACCGGAAACAACGCGACATTGCGCCGAAGCGCCGCTAAACTGATCCAGAATCAGTCACTTGTTTCCCTGACAGTCACAGCGATAGCATTGGAGCGTTACCGACTGCAGCATCTCAATTATCCGGCCACGCTCGATGAACTCGTGCCATCGCTTCTTAAGCGCGTTCCCGTCGATTACATAGACGGAAAGCCTGTGCGCTACCGATCGCTTTCAAACGGCTCATTCCTGCTTTATTCTGTTGGCGTGAACGGCGTTGACGACGGTGGCGATGCAACGCCGATGGAGGGATCCGGGTCTTCATCATTTCTAATGAGAAAGGATCTCGTGTGGCCGCAGGTCGCGTCGGCAGATGAAGTCAAAGCATTCGATGAAAAGAAGCGGGGACGTTAGGAGAATTGGATTTGAAACTGAAAACTGGATACTGAACACTGCATCTATGGATCCATTCCTCAGAGCAGCAATTGACGAAGCGAAAAAAGGTCTGGCGAGCGGCGGTATTCCCATCGGTTCCGTTCTCGTCCACGACGGCAAAATCATTGGTCGCGGACATAATCAACGCGTGCAACACGGTTCGGTCATTCATCACGGTGAGATGAACGCGCTGGAAAATGCTGGCCGGCAGAAAGGGTCGATTTACAAGGAGTGCACCATTTACACGACGCTGTCCCCCTGCCCCATGTGCACCGGCGCGATCCTGCTTTACGGAATTCCCAAAGTCATCGTCGGCGAGAACAAGACGTTCATGGGTGCCGAAGATCATCTGCGCAAAAACGGCGTCGAGGTGCAGGTGCTGCAAGACGAGGAATGCATCCAGATGATGCGCGACTTCATTGCGAAGAGCCCGCAGCTTTGGAACGAGGATATTGGGATTTAGTTCGCGCCGTGTTCGTTGAAGCTTGAGATTCGGGCCTTCGTCGGCTCTACTATCCGCAGCCTCATATGCCGGAACCCGTCACGACATTTCAACGCCCCCAACGCTGGGACGCGTCGTTTGATCCGGACATGACCGAGGCGCAGCTGGACCGCCTTCTCTCGCTCCCTCCGTTCAAGGACATGAACGCGGAACGGTTTCCCAAACGCGTTTCGTTGCGGGACATTTTGCGCAATGACACGCGTATTCGCCGTTATGAAGCTGGCGAACTGATTGTGCGCGCGGGCGATTACGGCACTTCAGCGTTCATGATTTTGACTGGAGCGGCGCAAGTGGTCATCACGCCGGAACTGCCCGAGTCCACGCTTGGCCGTCGCACGCCGAAACGCAAAGGATTGTTGCGCATCCTGGCGCAGCTTTGGAGCAATCCCACTGAACCCGAGACGCGCGACATCTCCGAAATGAAACAGGACAGTCGCGTGCGCTCGCGTCAGGACCGCGATGAAGTTCGCGTCTTTTTGCAAGACGTGCCGCGCATTCTCGACGAGCATCGCACGGCCACGATTGAGTCGGGTGAGTTTTTCGGCGAAATCGCCGCGTTGAGTCGCATGCCGCGTACGGCCACCGTTTTTGCGCAATCAGCCGGCACCGAATTGCTCGAGATCCGTTGGCAAGGTCTCCGCGACCTGATGCGTTACGACGACAATCTGCGTCAACACATCGACCGCATTTACCGCGAACGCGCGCTCGCGGCGCACTTGCGCGAAATTCCAATTTTCCAACATCTCACCAGCGAGCAGTTGGACAAGGTGATGGCCCAAACGCAATTCGCCACCTACGGCGACTACGATTGGTCCGGCGATTACAAACGCCTCGCCCAGGCAGGCCTCGCTGGCAAACGTGAAGAGCCCGCTATCGCTGAAGAAGGTCACTATCCCAACGGCGTCATTTTGATACGCGCCGGCTTTGCGCGATTGAGCCAAAAATTCGGCCACGGACATCGCACGTTGAATTATCTCGGCAACGGCCAGAGTTACGGCCTGCGCGAAATCGTGCACAATTGGCGTTCTACAGCTGAACCCGTGATGTTGCAAAACAGTTTGCGCGTCATCGGTTACACGCACGTCCTTGTCATCCCCACGGCGGTGATGGAACAAATTGTTTTGCCGACGGTTCCCGAGCGCGATCTTCCGCCACCGATCGAGGT
>JAQGOW010000088.1 GCA_028293405.1 Verrucomicrobiales bacterium | reverse complement strand
CTCGTTGCTTTGGATGGATTCGCAGCTTTCCACAAACGCGGAAGGTCGTGCTGCTTCACAGGCGCGTGTCGAATTCGCCGCGAGTAAGATGATGAAGGAACAAGGGCCGAGCGTGCTGCTGAGTCAGAACCGTTGCCATATCATGCAGTGGGAATTTCCATTCCTCTACGGCTACTTGCCGGAAGCGCTTGAGAATTTCGACGCGCAAATTCGTGGCATCATCCAATCGCAACAAACAAACGGAGCGTGGTTGATCTCGCTTCCGAACGAACCAAAAGCGAAAGAGCTGGGCGTTAACGGCGATTCGGTTTTGGGAACGTGCGCATTTAACGCCGCAGCCTTAATGCGTTACGCACGCATTACCGGCGATCGCGAAGCGCAAGGTGCTGGCGAACGCGCTCTCGACTTCATGGAATCGTTCCGCGTCCCGCGCGGAGCGCAAAGTTGGGAATGTCCCGTTTACGAGCCCGACATTCTCGCTGCCGGTTACGCCGTGCGCGCGTATGACGAAGCTTATCGCATCACGCACAATGACCGTTGGTTGCAAGACGCCGTGTATTGGGCTGAGACCGGCGTGCCGTTCATGTATTTATGGTCGCTCCCCGATAAACCAATGATGCTCGGTGGAACATTGCCGGTGTTCGGCAGCACTTTTTACACGCACACATGGTTGGCGATGCCCGTGCAATGGAATGGTTTGGTTTATTCGTACGCTGTGTCGCATTTGGCCGAGGACTTGAAGGAACACGTGCTTTCGAAAACCAATTCAGTACTTCCGATTCAATTGGAGTTTACGCCAGAAGATTGGAAGCGCGTTGTCGAACTCATCACCGTTAGCGGCGAATATCAACAATTTCCCGACGGTGAAAATGCTGGCTCTTATCCAGATAGCATTTCGAATTTTACAGTCCGAAATCAACCGTTCCTGAATCCTGAGGATATTTTGGTCAATCGCCTCACGCTGGAAGGCCATGATCCAGACATCAAGACCGCTCGGATCGATCACGTCGTGATCAGTTCGGGTGCGACGATTGATGGCCTCAAAGAAACCGCAACCGGCATCAAGTTTAGTTCGCGGTTTTTTGCCGGACAAAACAGCCATGGGTTCATGACCGGTTTCAGGCCTACACAAATTCTCGTAAACGGCAAAAAACTTCAGGAGAGCGGCACTCCCATGAAACGCGAAATCGGGTGGTGGTGGGACCGCGTCCGTCGCCGCGCCTATTTCACCGTCCCGCACCAAAGCGCCGAGGTGAAGGTCGAAATCAAACAGCAATAGAATACGAACTGGAACTGATTCGTCCTTTATATAGATTTAGTCGATTGCTATGACCGAATGCCACATCCCTGCGCTGCGACGCGGCCGGCCTTACGAAAGTTTGGATAAAACCAACGTGGTCGATTGCCGTTCCGGTGCGGTGTTGGCGACGGTCAGCCAGGTCAACGCCGGCATCATTCGCAAAGACCTCGCGCGCGTGGCGGAATCCCGCGCTGCGTTGAAGAAATTTTCTGTCGCGCAATTGATCGATATTTGCGCGAGGGCAGGGGAGGAGTTTGTGAACGGTTCGTTGCCTCTCGGTGATGGCGTGACGCAATCGCCTAAACAATATCTCGAGACACTTTCTGCAACGAGCGGCCTGCCGCACGTGATGGTCCGGCGCAACATGAACAAAATTCATCAAGCGCTCACGAACATGGGCAAAGTCTTGAACGGTCTGACACGCGGATTGGATCTCTCGATTTTGGACAAAGGCATGGGCGAACAAAACGGAGCGCGCGTTTGTTATTACGGGGCGACGCAAAGTCTCGGCCTCGTCATGCCGAGCAATTCGCCTGCGGTGAACTCACTTTGGCTCCCCGCCATTCCGCTGAAAATTCCCGTCATCATCAAGCCGGGCAAAGACGAACCTTGGACACCATATCGTTTGATTCAGGCTTTCATTGCCGCTGGTTGTCCCGCGGAAGCGTTTGGTTTTTATCCAACCGACCACGAAGGCGCCGGTGAAATTCTGCGCACTTGCGGGCGCGCATTGATCTTCGGTGACAAATCAACGACGTCGCAATATGCGAACAACCCAGCGATCCAAGTTCACGGTCCTGGCTACAGCAAAATATTAATTGCTGACGACGAGGTTGATCGCTGGCCTGAGTTTATCAACGTCATCGTTGCGGCGATTTCGGAGAATGGCGGCCGTAGTTGTATCAATGCGTCGACTGTCATTGTTCCAAAGCACGGAGCAGAAATCGCCGAAGCCTTGGCGAAAAAGCTTGGCCCAATTGCGCCGACTGCGCCTGAAGACGGAAACGCCAGGCTGTCCGGTTTTGCCAACGTCAAAATGGCCGACTACATCGACGGCGCGATCGACGAAGGCCTGCAGACGCCCGGTGCAACAGACGTCACGACCAAATATCGTAACGGCACGCGCAAGGTTCAATTGCAGGGCTCGACATATTTGCGACCGACAATTGTGTCGTGCGATTCCTTCGCCCATCCGCTCGCCAATCGCGAATTCCTATTCCCGTACGCGAGCGTGGTTGAAATGCCGCAATCCGAAATGCTCAAGCAAATTGGCCCCTCACTTGCCGTCACTCTCATCACGAAGAACCCAGAGTTGATCGCCCAAGCCGTCGAATGTCCGTTGATTGATCGACTCAACATCGGCCCGATTTCAACGATGAACGTCTCGTGGGACCAGCCGCACGAAGGCAACATGTTCGAGTTTCTCTACAAGCGGCGCTCGTTAGAAATGTCCCACGCATGACCGCTGCCTTCGATTTCCAGCCACGCACACGCATCGTTTTTGGTGCCGGCAGCATTGATCGTGCTGGCGAACTCAGTGCCGAATTGCGCGCCTGCAAAGTATTGGTCGTAACCGATGCCGGTGTGGTGAAGGCCGGCCATCTTGATCAATTGTTGAATTCACTCTCCCGCGCAAAACTGCAATCGGTGGTTTTCGACGGAGTTCGCGAGAATCGAACCACGCGTGATGTCGATGCTTGCTAGCAACTCGCCAAAGCGCAGACGATTGATTTGATCATCGGTCTCGGCGGCGGAAGCAGTTTGGACACGGCGAAGGGTTGCAATTTTCTTCTCACTAACGGCGGTCGCATGCAGGACTACTGGGGTTTGGAAAAAGCAACCAAGCCGATGTTGCCTTTCATCGCGATTCCGACCACAGCTGGCACCGGCAGCGAATGTCAATCGGTCGCGCTCATAGCCGACGAGAAAACGCACGCGAAAATGGCCTGTGGCGATCACAAAGCCGCCGCGCGTGTCGCCATTTTAGATCCTGCATTGACTCTTTCCCAACCCGCGCGCGTCACTGCCTGCACAGGCATCGATGCCTTGTCGCATGCAGTAGAATCCGCGGTCACGCGAAAACGCACGCCATTGTCGTTGGCATTTTCACGCGAAGCATTTCGCTTGTGCGCCGATAGTTTACCGAAAATTTTCCGCAATCCCAAAGACCTCGAAGCGCGCGCGAACATGTTGCTCGGTGCTGCGTTTGCCGGAATCGCAATTGAGAACAGCATGCTCGGCGCAGCACACTCCGCAGCCAATCCTTTGACGGCGCATTTCAACATCATCCACGGGCAGGCTGTAGGAATGATGTTGCCGTCGATTGTGCAGTTCAATTCAGCCGATGCGCAGGCCCGCGAAATTTATCAGCAACTGAAATTGCCGGACGGCGCTAGTTCGCTCCAGAATTGGTTGAACGGCCTTTTGGACCAGGCGGGCATGCCAAACTCTTTGGCTGATTGCGGAGTCGAACAATCGGCGATCCCGATGATGGCGACCGAAGCGGCGAAGCAATGGACCGCCGGTTTTAATCCTCGCGCAATTGGCGAAGGCGATTTCGTGAAGCTTTACGAGCAGGTCTTTACCAGTCGCTCTTGCCAGTAATTAGCGCTTCGAGAAGTTCGAAAAGTTTTGCCGAATCCGGGATGGTCATCACCATCGACCTTTGTGTTCCAGTGGCAATCGGCTTTT
>JAQGOW010000066.1 GCA_028293405.1 Verrucomicrobiales bacterium | reverse complement strand
CGGACATGGCACCTAAGCTGCAATGGGGAGATTGTGTTAATCAGAAATTTCCTGATAAAATCTCTAGGATTAGCGCGGATTGGCATTTGCGCTGCTTAACAATCCACCAATGCAAAAACTCGCGCGCGCTTTAATCGCCCTAATGTTATCCGCGATGGCGTTCAGTCCTTCAGCTCAGGCCGTGACCCTGAGCCAATTGAAGAATGAGCCGAATCTCACGCCCGACCAGTTCGCGCATTATTTTTCGGATTTCGAATTCAAATTCCACGCTGAAGTGCAGGACCACGACGTGTTCCTGCGCACGAAGTCGGGTGATTGCGATGATTTCGCGACGCTTGCGGCCGAGGTGTTGGCCAAAAAAGGTTATACGCCTCGCATGATCGCCATCCGGATGAAGGGCGAAACGCACGTGGTTTGTTACATCAAAGAGACCGAAAGTTATCTCGACTACAACACGCGCAAGGACGCTCACCCGCTGGTGCCGTGCGCTGGTGACATTACTGTGATCGCCAAGAAAGTGGCGGAATCATTCGGACGTGATTGGGTCGCCACCTATGAATTTACTTACGAAGACGCGCAAAAGGTGAAGCGCCTGGTAAACAACATCATTCCGAACAAGCCGCCGGCACAGCTGGCCAAGGAAAATGTTAATACGGCGGCGGCAGGAACGAAGGTCAAGGGTTCCAAGGCTCCCAAATCCACCAACTAATTTCCCGGCTGGGACGTCGCGCCGCATGGCATTGACTAAGTGGCGCGGTGTCCCTGCCTAAGTTTTGCAATTCACGGCGGCGCTTTGACGCGCTACTCTTTGGCCGTGCCTGAAAAAGACCAAGCGACGGATGGAGCGATAGACAATTTCCTGCGCCACCTCGCGACCGACAAAGGGGCTTCGGTATATACCCAGCGCAATTACCGCCAGGCATTGAGGCAGTTTTTTTCGTGGTTCAAATCGGTCCGCAACGCAGAACCGAAATGGGTCGATCTCAAGCGCGATGATTTCCGGGAGTTCGTTCGATTTCTCGGGAGAAATAATCTGAGTCGTGCGGCGATTCAGTTGCGGTTTTCGGCTCTGCGCTCGTTTTACAAATACCTCATTCGTAATGGCGAAGCGGTTGCGTCGCCGATCAAGAATCTTTCGTTACCAAAACCGGAGAAGCGACTGCCGAAATTCCTCACGCTCCAACAGCTCGGCGATTTGCTGCAGGCACCCGCGCGAGAATTGAAACGCGATTCGGAGAAGGGCGAGGTCGATGCGAGTGCGTATCTGCGTGACGCAGCGATTTTGGAAACGATTTATTCGTGCGGTTTGCGTATCAGCGAACTATGCGGGTTGCGCGGCGCGGATATCGATTGGGATGAACAACTGGTGCGCGTTCGCGGCAAAGGTAAGAAGGAGCGGATTGTGCCGATCGGAGCGCCGGCATTGGAATCCATTCGCAATTATTGGAAAATTCGGAACTACACCGCCACCGACGATATGCCCATTTTTTTGGCACATCCGAAGATGATTTCGCCGACGATCCCGCGCACCGTGCAATTGCGGTTGAAGAAATATCTGGCATCGGCAGGGCTGGATCCGACGCTGACGCCCCATAAATTGCGGCATTCGTATGCGACGCATTTGCTGGATGCGGGCGCGGATTTGCGGAGTGTTCAGGAGTTGCTTGGACATGCGCACCTCGTTACGACGCAGGTCTATACGCACTTGAGCATGGATCGATTGAAGAAGGCTTACGACAAATCGCATCCGAGGGCGTAGGACAGATTCTGCAGGCTGCGGATTGCCCATCCGCGATACAGCAGACTGCCAGTCTGCGCTACGTTCATTGAGGCGACTTTAAGGAACGATACTCTCCGGACTTCATGGATTCTGCTGCGTCACGAATGTATCCAAAGTGTTGTTCTAAGGTTGGGCGGTGATTTGTCCAAAGCTCGAGAATTGCAATGCGCCGTCCGGAAAGGTTTTGCTGATGTTGCAGATTTTTATCGCAGATGATCAGAAGTTGAAATCCTGCAGCTTCAGCTTCACGCAACAAATCGCCGTTCTCTAACTGACCCCAACCAACTCGCACTGCTGTATGAACTTCGTGACCATGCAGAGCGTTGCGAATCTGAACGGGCGTACAAACGTCGAGCAGGATTTTCATCGCTGCAATTCTGCGACAATGCGATCGAAGCTGTGAAGTAGCACGGCTTTGGCATCTTCACTGGTGATGCCTTCGAAGGTCTGCAGGAAATAGTCGAGTGTCAGGCCTTCGGCGATGTAATCGAACAATATTTTTACCGGCAAGCGCGTGCCGCGAAACACCGGTGTACCATTGAGAATTCCGGGATTCGATACAACCAACCCACCGGCAGCTGTTTTGATCTCAGATACGGAGTTCACTGGTGAAACCTAATTCTTTGACGATTGCACAGCAAGTCTGTGCTACATGTGCTTTGGTTTGCTTTTGTATGTTTCTGAGAATCCGGTCGCGGGGATGCTGAAGGTGTACGTTTTACCTGATTGATCGACGGAACACTTGATGTAGTTCGCGGTGCAGTTTTCTTCAAGGTTTGCGATGTATTTGTTTTCGGTGTTGAACGGTTGATCGCCGCGAAGGTCGCGGTGCAGTTGATACATTGCTTTGATGCTTGGTGTGGCTCGCAGGCGTTCAACTGTTTTGCGAGAACCGCCTTTGTGGGGGCCGTTGTCCATCACCGAAACGGTTGGACCTAATGTTTGAAGCAAAAGGGGATTGTTGCTGATGTCCATGCCGTGATGATCGACTTGGTAGACATCGACGTTGCCAACATGGTCCAACGGGCAAACCAATTCGGATTCGATATTCCACGTGAGATCGCCGCCGTTGAAGAACTTAAATCCATTATAAGTGAGGACGAGGCAGATGCTGTTTGCGTTATCGGAGGGATCAACCGGTTTTGGCTCTGCGCCAGCGCACCTCGGATTGGCTGAGCCCGCTAGATCGGCGGCAAGTTTTTTGTGCGCCGCGATGCAACGCAATGAGAGCCGGCGACTTTTGGACGTTTTCAACGGGACCGAATCGCCGGGCGCGATCACTTTTCGCGTCGAGGAAATTGCGCGGTAATCAGCCGTCGAAAACCGGGTGCCGTTTGGCCCGGGACTGTCCGGGTCAACATCGAGCGCGCCGTTGTCCCAGATATTTTTTATCGGCATCAGCTTCGACAATCCTGCGGCACCGCCGAAATGGTCGACGTGAAAATGGGTGGTGATGAGGTAATCGATTTGTTTTAAGCCGGCGTTGGTGGCCACCGCGTAAATGCGCTCGGCACTCGGTGCCCATGGCCAGCCGCTGTCGATGAGGACGGATTCTTTGTTCGGTGTGACAATTAGCGTCGAGGCGCCGCCTTCGACGTCGATCCAGTAAATGTCGAGAGTGGGTTCGGCTGCGAAGGCAGCGTGCAGTGAGAACACAGCGCAGAAAATGGCTGCTAAGACTTTCATCGCGTTCCAGCTTAACAGGGTCGCGAAGTTTTTGAACGTTGAAGTTTGCACTTTGAAGTCAACGGTGCCTTGCCTATAACCACAGCGTGGCGGAACGTCTCATGCTCTCGATAAATGCGCGCACGCGTTATTGCGCCGTGCTCGGACATCCCGTGCGCCACTCCGCTTCTCCCGCGATGCAGAACGCGGGCATTGCTGCTCTCGCCAAAGATTGGCGCTATCTCGCCTACGATGTGAATCCGGATGAATTGCGCCAGGCGATCGACGGCGCGAAGGCGATGAAGTTCATTGGACTTAACCTAACCGTGCCGCACAAGTTGCTGGCGGTCGAGATGGTCGATGCGATTGATCCGCGTGCGAAAAAATGGGGCGCGGTAAATACGGTGGTTTTCGAAACGAAGGTTTCTGGCAAATGGGTTCCGCTTGGAACTGTCGAAGGATTCGAGGCGGGCGAAGTTCGCAGTCACGGTTATAACACCGATGCGGATGCGATTGTGCAATCGTTGCTCGAAGATTTTTCGTGGACGACGTTGCGCGGTTCGTCGGTGCTTTTGCTCGGGGCTGGTGGTGCGGCGCGGTCGTGCGCTTTGCGGTTGGCCGAGGAAAAAGTTGGAACGATTTACCTCATCAATCGCACGAAAGAAAAAGCGGTGCAGCTCGGCGCTGAGATCGCCAAAGAAAATTCAAAGGTTAACCTGAAATACGAATATCAAGCGGCCACGGTTGATATGGTGATTAACGGGACGTCGCTGGGATTGAAGGCGAGCGATGCGCTGCCGATCGATTTGGATTGGTTGAAAGCGCGCAAGCCGAAACGAGTTTACGACATGATTTATCGTCCCGCTGAAACTGCGTTGTTAAAAGAGGCAAAAAAAATCGGGTGTAAAACGGCGAACGGTCTTGGCATGCTGTTGTATCAAGGTGCCCGGGCTTTGGAGTTGTGGAGCGGAGATAAGGCGCCGATAAAAATTATGCGCGAAGCACTTGTCCGGGAGGTTCAGGGTGTTTGATCCCGAAATTTGGGCGAAAGTTCCTTTTCATTTTTGGACGGTCACGTTTTTCTTTTTCGGCAGCATCGTCGGAAGTTTTCTGAACGTTTGCATTTACAGGATGCCGCTTGGGCTCAGCGTAGTCAGTCCACCATCACATTGTCCGCACTGTAAATATTCCATTCCCTGGTATCTCAACGTGCCGCTGCTCACGTGGGTGGTGCTGCAGGGAAAATGCAAAAACTGCGGCGCGCCGATTGCCTCGCGATATTTTCTGGTGGAGCTGCTCACGGGCGTGGCGTTCATGCTGTGCTGGTTGCAGTTCGGCGCGTATTCGTGGCTGCTC
>JAQGOW010000057.1 GCA_028293405.1 Verrucomicrobiales bacterium | reverse complement strand
TCGATTTCCTGTTCGGGCACGTCCAGTTTGGGCGGGCGAACCCATGTGCCTTGAGCCAGATATTTTAGCGCGCGCATGCGTGTATGCACGAGACGCGTGACGTAATCAAGTTCTTCGGGCCGTGCTTTTAGTTGTTCAGGAAGAAAATTTGCGAGCATCGGTTGCATTCCCCAAACAAAAGTGCGCGCCTGGTCGAGGTAGAGCTGTTTGGAAAATTTACGATCGAGCAGGGACATCGCTGTGGCTGGCGCCGTTTCCGATGGCCATTTTTCGTCATATGGCGGATAGGCGAGGCCGGTTAGATTTCCGAAGACGGTGCTGCTCGGGTGGTAAACAGCTTGGAAGAATGGGATGGGCTCCCAATCGGCCTGTGTGCCGATGCGGTCGTGGCTGACACAGAGACCGAGAGTGAGATCGAATTGCCCTAGCCACGGTTCGCCCCCGTATTCGCAACCCAACGCCACAGGACCTCGTGTTGAGGTGCGGTCGCGGATCTCGGTCGTCAACGCGGTGAAACCATCCGACCAATAACGGCCCGGGCCAACAATGTGACCGTGTGTTGCGTCGTAACAGTTGGCGAGCACGCCGGCTTGGTCCATGTAAATGCCGTCGGCTTTTAAATCGCAGAGGACGTCGTCAGCGAGCCCGGCGTATTTGGCGCGCCATTGGTGGGTCGCGATGCACATCGGCGCGCAAGGTGCGTTGGTGAATTTATTGTACGACTCAGTGACAACTTTGCTGTCGACGCTTTTGATGGCCGCGATCTGGGCGTTTTCATCGCGCCAACTGGCCGTGTTTGTGCCCCAGAGACGTTGGTTCATATAGAGGATCGCGTGGACGTCGCGACGTTTTGCGGCAGCGATCGCGGTTTTGAACGCGGCAGAACCTTCGCGCGGCGGCAGGAATTCTGGGAACCCCGCGTCGTAAGCGCAATTATGCCACCAATGCCACAACACGCTCACCGGTGCGTCGATGTGATTTCGCAATGCAATGGCAGGATCGAGGACCTGTTGCGAGCGCCCGCGGTTCCAGAGCCAAAGGCCGGTTTCGCGTATCCAAGCCGGCGCGAGTTGCTGGCGTCGCAAGCCTTCGGCGGCGAATTTTTTTGCGGTCGGTGACTCGCGATACATTTCGGCAGCGGTCGTCCAATCACCACGAAAAGTTCCGAGGACGGTCGTGAATGGAAGATGAAAATTGGTTTCGCCGATTGCGCCCTGCTCCGGTTGGTGTGTGATCTCGAAGTTAAGGTGGTCTTTGCCGTCGGTCCATATGGCGAGGTCTTTAAGGTAACCTTCGGCATCATCACAGGCGGCGTAAAAACAGGGGCCGCTCGGTTGGTAAAATGCAACACAGGGCAGCGACAAATCTGTGCCGTGCGGCGAATGCCAAGTGATGCGCCGACCGCTGCGCTCGACGAGAGCGCGTGCGTTGTGGGTCAGCAAACCTAGCTGCTTGGGAACAGCGAGGCATTCATTGGTGCGCTGACGCAGACTGCCGGTGCGAGGGAACTGGATTTGCTCGAGGCGTAGGCTCCTCGTTTTTGTGATGGAGATGTCCCAGCGACTCAGCGCGGTATTTTGTTCATCAAATTTTACGACGACATCAATGCGCGATAGATGAGGAGCGTTTGTGAACTTGTTCCAGACCAGATGCAGCGTCGGCGAGTTGCCTTGCAATTGTTCGATGGTCGGAGCGGGTTGGGTTTCGGGCGAAAGTTCCTGGACGTTGTCGCCTTCGTGAATAGTGATTTTCCACAAGGCGGGAGCTGATTGAGCATCTGCGAGTTGGTTGAAGCTGCTTTGTAGGTCGGTGAACTCAACCAGTGTGCCGCGCGAAGTATCGACGCCGATTTGAAGTCGATTGCTGGTGATGCGGGCAACCTCGGGCTGAGCCGACGCCGATGCCACCCATATTAGCGTTCCAACTGCGATGGTGAGAAGCTTCATTGAGCAAGGTCGCGGAAGACAATCATCGATGGATTGCCGACCGGAGTGTAATTGCCGTTGAACTTGAGGCGGCCAGTCTTTTTGTCGACGCGGAAGCTGGTGACGTGGTCGGTTCGTTGATTGCAGCAGTAGAGATATTGTCCAGTGGGTTCGAAGCTAAAGCTGCGCGGGTAATTGCCGTGGGTCCATTCTTCACCCAGGTATTTCAACTCGCCGCTCGTCGCGATTGAAAACGTCGCGATGCTGTCGTGCAAGCGATTGCCGGCATACAAAAACCTGCCATCCGCCGAAACGAGGATTTCTGACGCAAAACTGCTGCCTGTAAAACCCGCTGGCAAAGTGGAGATGGTTTGTCGCGCCGTCAGGTGACCGTTTCTCGGATCGAAGTCGAAGAGTGCGACGGTCGAGCCCTCTTCTTGGATGGAATAAAACCAGTGACCGTTTGGGTGGAAATAAAAGTGACGCGGACCATCACCCGGCGGCAGTGAAACGAATGCGGTATCGTTTGCGGTGAGCGCGCCCTTTTCGGCATCGAACTTCCAGATGAAAATTTTATCGAGCGCGTTGTCGGCGTGGAAAACGAATTTGCCGGACGGATCGCTTTGGATCATATGGCAGTGCGTGCGATCATGGCCGCTAATGGCGAAACTTCCCAGTGGACCGCTCGTGGCGTGTGTGGCACCGATTTTACCGGTATCGATTTTAACGTCACTAGTGGGTGCGAGTGAGCCGTCGCCTTGAATCGGAAGCACCGCGACGGAACCGCCAAAATAATTAGCGACGAGCAGAAACTTTCCACTCGGATGCACCGACACGTAAGTCGGCCCCGCGCCGCCACTCGGAATGATGTTTAGCAAATGCAGATTGCCATCGCGGTCGATTGCAAACGCGGTGATGGTTCCTTCTTTCTTGTCGCCGACGCGATCGGTTTCGTTGGCGGAGTAGAGGTGTGTCCGGGACTTGTCGAGCGCGAGACAACTCGGACTCGTTCCCTGTTCGTAAATGCCGCGCGGGATTAACGCGCCGGTGCTGCGGTCGACTTGGAAAATATGGATGCCGCGCCCATTGCCCGGTGGCAAATCAACTTGCGTGGGCAAAACGTCGTGCAACGGCGAACTGAACGTGCCGACATACGCGATGAGCGGTTGCTTGCTCTCGTTCGGTTGCGCATGCAAGAACCCGGCGTGCGTTGCGACAACGAGTGTTGTTAAAACGAACTGTCGTGAAATGTTCGGCGCTGAAAACGCGAGTTGCATGAGAGTGCCACGTTAAAACGGAGGCGCAGGTGTGGTCTAGATAAACTGGTTTACTATTATTTGCGCCCGCACTACAACGACTTGCTGACATGTTGCGAACTGTTTTTAGCGCGCTGTTGTTGCTGGTGTTCACGCATTCCGCGGAAGCGTGGAATGGCGTGGGGCACCGCATTATCGCCGAAATGGTTTGGCGCGGGCTGACCAAAGCGGAACGGCGCGAGGCGTCGGAGCTATTGAAACAGCATCCGCATTACAAACTGATCCTGACTGCCGATGTGCCGCGCGGCGTGGACAAGGATGAATGGGCGTTCCTTACAGCAGCGGTTTGGCCGGATATGGTGCGGCCGAAACGTTCTGGTGGCAGCGATGAGATTTCAAAATACGACCTGTATCCGCACGCTATTGGTTATCCTTTCATGCGCCCGGCGGAAACGAATCACGCGTTGATCGAACATTTCTTCATCAAGCGGCCGGACGCGGAAATGGTTTTGTCTAATTCGTTCACGACATTGAGAAATCGCGACGCCAGTCCGCGCGATCGCGCCGTGAGTCTTTGCTGGGTGCTGCATTTGTGTGGCGATTTGCATCAGCCCTTACATGGCGCGAATCTCGTCACCGAGAAACGCCCTCGCGGCGACGACCTCGGCGGTCATCACATGGTGATCGATGGCCACGGCAGAATGGTTAACATGCACTCGTTTTGGGACTCCTTGCCGGGAGTCGACGGTGCTTACGGCTACATTGCGGCGCAAGCGAAACAAATTAGCGGTGATCGCAAACTGAAGGACGCGACGCGAAAGGAATTCGAGCAGGACAAAACCATTGCGTCGTGGGTTCAGGAGAGTTTTCGGCTCGCGGTCGGTTTTTCCTATAGTGGCGGGAACCTACCCTTTGCGCACGAGAGCGATGTCAAAGCCGGGAAGGTGGCACACGAGCAAATTCCCAAATTAAGCCCCATCTATATATCCGAAGCGCATGGGATCGCTCGCAGGCGATTGCTGCTGGCGGCTGAGCGCGAACTTGTCGTCCTAAAGCAGGTTTGGTGATCGAGTGACTACCCTAATTAGAGGGTAGCAAGCCTGGTTGTTTTGACAGGTGCATCTGTGGTAATCTTGCTGTTTAAATCCATGCGCTTTCTTACCACCATTTTCTGGCTACTGCTCGTGCGCACCGTCTGCGGGCAAGTGATCGTCTCGGACAGTTATAACGTCACCGCGAGCGGCACCGGTTTTTCGCTCAACACTGGCGTCAATACTGGAATCAATCCGCCAACCACGCGCTTGACCGGCACGGCGGCAGCGAACCTGCGTTACATGCAGACGAGCACCAAAACGAATTCGTTTTTCACGATCGCTGGGCAAAAACTGCAGGTCGCTTACACAGACAATCCTGGTCGCGTCGTTCTTTCGGCGGATGGCACGACCCCGTTCAATTTCGCTTCCGCACTCGGCACGACAGCGGCGACATCCACGAACCCGGTTGTTTATGACCTCGCGGTTCGCATGGCCAATAACACCCCGAATACCTTTCGTTGTTCCTTTGCGCTCGGGACGGCCGAAGGCGATGCGACGACCTGGGACTTCGGCGTACAACTGTTCCGCACCTCGGTGAACGACAGTTTTTACACGGTGCAAAAACGTGTCGATTCCAAAGCCTCCGGCCTTGCTGCCGACATAAACACGTTCATCACCAATACCATTCCTGGAACCTACGGCACTGAGGTCAGCATTCTCATGCGCGTGACCGATGCCGGCAGCGAAACCACCTACAACTCGCGTGTGCAGGTTTCCCTGGATGGCGGCTTCACTTGGATCTATGACACGGACAGCGACTCTGATTTGCCCAACGGTTGGCGTTTAAACGGCACCGGTCGGTATGTGATGTTCGACATTGCACCGCTCTCCGGCCCGGTGACGTTTGATGACTTTTCACTGCGGCTTGTGCCGGTTTCGGCAACGTTGCTGGCACCTGCTGATGGCGCGCAAAACGTCGGCGTTGCGCCGGCATTGACTACTTACCTCACAAACACTGCTGCCGGCAATGTGAGTGTGACGTATTTTGCGCGACAAGCGCCGAAACCTGGTCCCGGTCCTGACTTCATGATCGCAATCATGCCGGATACCCAAAATTACGCGCGCGAATCATCGTCGCTTGGCGATGCCACAAAAGAAATGTGGTTCTCGCAAACGGAATACATCATCACGAATCGCGTCGCATCGAATATCGTTTATGCGGTGGAGTTGGGCGATTGCGTCAACGACGGCGACATTTTCAACGGCGGTCCGGATTTAACGCAGTGGCGGAACGCGACGAACGCGATGTGGCGGCTCGAATCGCCCGCGCGCACCTTGATGAGGGAGGGCATTCCTTACGGCGTCGTCGTGGGCAATCACGACCAGGAACCCAACGGGGACCCCGACGGCACCACCACCTATTACAACCAATATTTCGGTACCAGTCATTTCATCGACAAGTCCTACTACGGCGGACACTACAGCACCAATAACGATAGCTGGTTCGATTTTTTCAGCGGAGGTGGCATGGACTTTATTGTGTTGTCCTTTGAATACGATCGTTACGGCTCCGGTATCATGGACTGGGCCATGAGTGTTTTGGCGACGAACCAGACGAAACGCGTGATCGTGGCGATTCATAACGCCGGTTCGGATGCCACGCCGGTGACGTTCAGTGCGCAGGGCCAGACCATTTACGACACGTTGAAGGTGAACACGAATTTCTTCCTTATGCTCGCCGGGCATCGCTTCGGCAACGACGGCGAAGGATCGCGCTCTGACACGTTCAATGGGCGGACGGTTCGAACTTACGTTTCCGATTATCAGGGCCGCACGAATGGCGGTAATGGGTTGCTGCGGTTTATGCGGTTTTCGCCGAGCAATAATCTCGTTTCGATCACGACCTATTCGCCGTGGACGGGTAAGTACGAATCCGACTCTGATTCGCAAATGTCATTCAGTTATAACATGCAACCGAACGGTGCGGGTTCACCGGGCACGCCTTGGGCGGCGGTGGGGACGAACCTGAACGTTGGTTCGGGCACGAACTCGTTTGTTGCGTCGGGACTGCAGGCGAGCAAAACCTACGAATGGTATGCCAAAATCACAGATAGCGCGGGCACTTCGATCACCACTCCGACCCGACTCTTCACTACGGCCGCGAATGTGGGCCCAATTGCGAGTAACATGACCGTGACTGTTGCCGGCGATCAACCGAGCCAGATTCAACTTGCCGGCACCGACAGCAATGGCGACTCGATCACCTATCAACTCAACGCCTCGCCAGGGCACGCTTTTGTCACGAGTTTCAGTACAACGACCGGTCTGTTGACCTATCAGCCGGTTCATGGGTTCCAAGGTACAGACCGGTTTTCGTATCACGTCAGCGATTCAGTTCTGAACAGCGCGCTGGCGAATGTTGACGTGACTGTCACCGCGCCAACAGATGCGAACACGAACGGCTTGCCGGATTATTGGGAGACGAAATTCGGCGTGACCAATCCTGCCGGTGATGATGACGGGGATGGGTTGAGCAATCTTGGTGAATATTTGGCGAACACCAATCCCACGAACGCGGCATCAGGTTTGAAAATTGTGTCGGCAACTTACGACGGCAGCGGCCAGTTTGTGCTTCAATGGCAATCGTCGGGCAACACGCGTTATCGCATCCAATACTCCGATGATGGCATGGTGACTTTCAAAGATATCGTTCGCCCCATTGCCGCTGAGACTGACGGCGGTGCGGATGGAAACCTGGGAACGATGACGTTCACGGATTCCGTTTCGGCTTCAACTGGCACGCGATATTATCGCATCAAGATTTCGCCGTAGCCGTTACTTCGGAAACGTGATCCACATCGGGGAGGACCACGCGAAGTTGCCGGTTGATTCACTCACGCGCATGAAGATGGTGTGGCGACCTTTTAATGCAGCATCGGTACGATATTCGTATTGGTCCTGGGCGGTTTGGGTCAGCGGCAAATCGTGCGGGATGCCGTCGATGTAGGCTTCAAGTTTAGTGATGGTTCCTTTCACCGGACGAGCGACGATTTTGATGATCGGCGTTTCAGTGACTTCAAATTTTTCTCCCATCCAATGATCGCCACACGTGACAGCAAGGACGATTTGGTCCTGTGCGCCAAACGTGCGGCGGGCTTGTAAGGCACGGAAAATATTTTCGCGTGTTGGTTGTTCAGCCCAAACACACGCGAAGCTCGCGCCGGTGGAAAGGTGGTCGCTGCTGGCGATGAAACCGACTTCGTTGCCGCTGGCGAGGCCGTTGGTGGCGTCGTCTTCGCAGGTGTGATCGCGGAAGCCTTGATAAATCTCCATGATCGGGCGGTGCATGCGATCGTTCGTTTTCCAGAGGACGGAATTGAACGGCTGATGTGGGATGGTGAAGGTGTTGGTGTCGAGCTCGCGCCAGAATTCCGAATGCGGATAGGTGTGTGGGCGCAACATGTCGTCGCGCAGGGAAATAACGTTGTGATCGGTGTCGCCGCGACTGCGTTCGTAGGAATAGAACGGGACGAATTTTCCTTCGAGCGCATGGCGATTCACTTCCTTGCGGATGCGTTGCCACAGCAGCGAGAGCGGGTCGCCCATCGCGATGTCGTGGGTGTGGTCGGTGACGCCGAGAAAGTCGAGCGGGGCGGCGTCGATGCCGTAACGATAGGCGTCGTCCATCGTGCCGTCGCCGGGCCAAAAGCAAAGGGAGATGTCGGTGTGACGGTGGAAATCGCCGAAGTAGAGCTCGTAGGTTTTGCCGTTGAATCGCATGGTCGGGCGCTCCGGTTTTTGTGGTACG
>JAQGOW010000053.1 GCA_028293405.1 Verrucomicrobiales bacterium | reverse complement strand
GGCCAGCAATGGTGAGACGATTGTCCTGCCAATTCGTCCCCCCGCGCAGTTCGGCAAAAGTCTGGCGGAACAGCGGCGAGACAATGACCACCTCACCAGCATGAAAGCGGCCGGCTTCGATTTGGCTGCCGTTGATCGATACGCCACGCACCAAAATGACGCTCGCGCCGTCTTCCACGCGCAAATCGAAATGATCGAGATTAAACTCGTCCGGGAGCAATCGTTGCAGCGTGTTCCACCCATTTTCCGAAATCGCTGTTCCTCTATCGTTTCGATGCATCTCGGCTCGTAAATTATCGACGGAAATGCTTGCGATAGCGCGGCCCCGGGTTCGCAACAGCGTGCTTTTCAAATTCAGACTCACAACCACGCGTCGCGCGCTGGCATCGAACCGCAGCGCAGCTCCCTCAGTCGTATGAACCCGAACATCCCGCAAAATGACGGGATGAAAAAGCGGCGCTTCAATCTTGCTGATTTCGACGCGGATTTTTTCCGAACGCGTTTGCCACCAAATCCAAAGACGCAGGCCTCCCGAGACAAGAAGGGGCGCGAACACAAGCGTCAGCAATCCTGCGAGGAGAAGGAGTAATCCTGCAAAATAGACGCGATTCTTCAGGACCATGCGAGCTCTGCTTTTAACGACAAGCCGTTTCCGGGGAAAGCTTTGTCGCGCGCTTCCCCGAATTCCGCTAATCCTTTTTTGCCGCACCGACGAAAACGACGTGCAGCGGCTGGGTGGTATGAATGCGGGCGCCGAGTTGTTGTTCGATGGAACGTTCAGCTTGCGCGGTCAATCCCGTTTCGGTCGCTTTGCGGCGAGCAAGCTGCGGCAGCATGCCTAATTCGCTTTCCAAATCGGTGGCGGAAATGCGGTTCCAGAATCCATTCTCAAATTCAAGGACGTCCACTTGCTCTTGTTCAACACCGAGAATCTGAGCGTGTGGCAGCTGAACGACAATCGAATCCGGCCGAATGTCGATAGAAAGATCCTGTCGCAAATCGAAGCCCGCCTTGACCGTGAATGTGCCGTGCAGTTTCACCCGCTTGGAACTTCCGGCCCAGGTATGTTGCATTTCATGCTCGACTTCCACGCGCCGGGAAACAATGACCAGTTCGCTCGTTGGAACCGTTTGTTCCATGTAGACCCGGTCGTTGATTTTGATTCGCGGCTGTAAATGCGCGATGTCGACAAAGGCCGAGCGCAGTTCCTTGCCGAGACGCTCCAGTTCGGTTGTGCCTTGGTGAACGGTGCGGCCTGGCCAGCTCTCGAGCCGCAGAAAAATGATTACGAGGACTGCCGCTGCGATCAACGCCACAAGGGTGAAAGCCATCGCCCAGGAAAAGCGTCGGGACGCTGCTGCCTTAGAGGTTGGAGGTTGGACGTTCAGCGTTGGGCGGTGCTTCGGCTTCTTCCCAAAAAAGTACCGCCCCCCGCGCCCGATGGACGCGAAGGGCGGCTGTTCCCCCCAGAACAATCGTGGAAAACTGCGGTGGTAGTAATCGAGCTTGCGATTGGTGGCAACAAGATTTTGCAGGAAGTTATGCGACGGGCCGAGCAAATTTGCCATAAACCCGAAACCGCCTCCAACAGTAAATTGAATTCCGTAACAGAAGCACCAGCTGCCGCCAGTCCATGTTGCACGATTTGAACTTAACAAACGTTCGATGTTTCGAATCCCTCGCGCTCCGACTCGCGCCCGGGTTTAATTTTTTCCTTGGCCCAAACGGCGAGGGGAAAACGTCGGTTCTCGAAGCGGCCTGCATTTTGTTGCGGTTGCAATCGCAGCGCAGCTCGAGTTTGGCGCCGGCCATAAAACTTGGTGCCAAGTCGCTCGCGATTACCGGAGGGTACGACGGCCACTTGCTGGAGTTTCGGTACGGCGGATTACGACGCAAACTGCAATTGGACGGGACGGAACAACGCAGCGCGACAGAGTACCTGCGCCTCGCTCGCGTGGTTTCATTCGCGAACACTGATATTGAAATGGTTCGGGGTAGTTCGGAAGCCCGGCGCCGGTATCTTGATTTCATCGGAGTCCAAGTCGATCCGCGTTACCGGCCGACCCTGCGCGCTTATGAGAGAGCGTTGCGCTCTCGAAATGCCTTGCTCAAATCCGCGCCTCCCCGGTTGCGCGAACTGGCGGCGTATAATCTGCCTTTGGTCGAGCATGGAGCGATTCTCGGAAAGATGCGGGCGAATATTGTCGTCGAATTGGCCCCGTTTGTGGCTGCCGCGCACGCGGAAATCAGCGATTCGAAGGAGAACGCAGATATCGTTTTTTCGAGCGGTAACGAAGAGAACTATGCCGATCATCTGGCGCGGACCCGGGAACAGGAAACGCGGTTGCGCCAGACTATCGTCGGGCCGCATCGCGATGATCTGGACCTCCAGGTCGATGGCATGGAAGCGCAAGCATACGCTTCAGAAGGTCAGCAACGAACGCTCGCTCTCGCGCTGAAAATCGCGCAGGCGCGCCTTTTCCAAGAGTATGGCCCTCCTCCTTTGCTTTTAATTGATGATATTTTCGGCGAGCTTGATCAGGTGCGGAGAAGGCAGTTGTTGGGTTCACTCCCGCGCGACAGCCAAAAATTGGTCACCTCCACCACTCGACAATGGGATGAATCACTGGAAGGACCTGTTTTCGAGTTGCGCAATGGCGAAATGTTCACGCCAAAATAGCCTTCATTGCACAGTCGACCTGTAGCCGCTTCGCTTTGCGAAGCGCGGCGCTAATGTTGCAAATCCAGGCCATGCCTCGTCGCCCGCAGGGCGACGTCTACAAACCCGGATGCCGCCTGGCACTTGCGAAAGACCGGCACGCGCGTTCTAGTTTTCCATGCGCAACGCGGAAGGGAATATGCCGCGGACTTTAACCGGGTCATTGCTGGTGGCTCATCCGAGCCTGCTCGATCCGAATTTTCGCCGGACAGTGCTCTTCATTTCCGCGCACGATCCGGAAGACGGCGCTCTGGGAGTGATTATCATTCGTCCGCT
>JAQGOW010000042.1 GCA_028293405.1 Verrucomicrobiales bacterium | reverse complement strand
ACGACGCCTAGCGGGTGCCAGGTTTCGCGCATGTGGTGGCCAGGACGCTCGGAAGCGATGGTCAAACCGTACAGCTGACGGGACAGGCCGACGGCGAAATCGCAGATGTCGATCATTTCCTGAACTTCGCCTTCGCCTTCAGCCAGGATTTTGCCGGCTTCGAGCGTGACGAGTTTGCCGAGGTCACTCTTGGCTTCGCGCAAGGCGTTGCCGAGTTGGCGGACGATTTCGCCACGTTTCGGTGCAGGGACGTTTTGCCACTGTTGAAAAGCTTTTTGCGCGCGCGTGACGACTTTTTCGTAATCGGCGGCGGTGCCGGTTTTAATCTTCGCAATGACTTTGCCATCAATAGGCGAAACGCTTTCGAGGACACGGCCGCTGCCACCCCATTCGCCCCAGAACACGCCGGAGTTGATGGCCTTGAGGCCGAGCTTTTTCAGCAAATCATTGGTCAAAGGCTTCGAATTCATAAGCGTGAAACACTAAAGGACAATCTTGGCTAAAGTAAAATAGAACAGTAGAGAAAAAACGTCGGTCACAGCAAGAGTGATTGGGCCGGCGGCGATTTTTGGGTCGAGTTTTAGAGCGTGAAGGGCGGTCGGAATGCTGATGCCAAATGTGCAGGCGGCAACGAACGAGAAGGCGACGGTGCTGCCTACGACGATGCCAGACAGCAAAGTTCCTCGCCAGAGCCATACGATTAAGAACGTCATCATGCCGCCGGCAAGGCCGAGGAGAACTCCGACGGCAACTTCGCGGCCCAGCGCGTTGAAATACCAGCGCCATGTTGGGGTTTTGGAGTGGAGAGATTGAATGGCGAGGGAGACTGATTGAATGCTGACGCTTTCGCCTAAACCCAAGACTAATGCGAGGAAGAAGGCGAGGACGACGCTTTTGGCGAGCGTTGTTTCGAACGCGCCGGAAATGAGCGCGCACAAGACCCCGCTGGTCATGGTGGCGAGCAACCACGGAAAACGGTGCGTGAACGCTTTGAATGGCGATGCACCCTTCAATTGCGAAATGCGGAAACCGATGGTTTCGAACACGTCATCGACGCGCTCGCGTTCGGCCAAGTCGAAGACTTCTTCGGTGAACAAATTGACGTCGAGTGTCCCGAGAAAGCGGTGTTGATCGTCAACCACCGGGAACGCGAGGAACTTGTAGAGCACGAAGAATTCGCAGGCTTCGGCAAGGGTGGCGGTGTGCGGAATTGTGACGACGCGGCGGACCGTGATTTCTGAAATGGGTTGTTCGAGGTCGGCGATTAGCAGGCGTCGGGTCGGGAGCACGCCGACGAGTTTGCCGGCGCTATCGACAACGTAAAAGTATACGATGGCTTCCGACGGTTTTTGGGTCCTGATGGCGGCGAGTGCCTGCCCGGCGGTCATGTCCTGGTGCAGGACGGCCATGCCTTTGTGCACATAGTTCTGGACGGGTTCGTCCAGGTGCTGTGGCTTGCCGTTAATCTCCATTTGGTCCCAAGTTGCGAGCGCTTAACCGCCCATTTTGCGGCATTGCTCTTCAATTAAGGCGATCGACTTCTCGATGACGTCTTGCGTGATGTTCAACGCGGGACGCAAACGAATGGAGCGTTCGCCGCAGCGCAGGACCAACAGGCCAACTTCGTACGCGCCGGTCCAGAAACGATTGCGCATTTCAGCATTGGGCATCGTGAAGGAAACGAGCAATCCGCGGCTGCGAATAGCTTGGATCATCGGATGCTTTTTGGCCAAGCGTTGGAGTTCGCTCGTGAAAAACTCGCCCATTTTGCGTGCATTCTCGGGGAGGTTTTCGCGTTCGTAGATATGCAGCAAATGGGTGGAGCGAACGTAATCGCAGAAGTTGCCGCCCCAGGTGGAGTTGATGCGGCTGGGCATGCGGAACACGTTATCAGGAACTTCGTCCATGCGCGGGCCGGCGATGATTCCGCAGACTTGCGCTTTTTTGCCGAAGGCCATGATGTCCGGCGGCACATCGAAATGTTGCCAGCACCAATGTTTGCCGGTGACGCCCATGCCAACCTGCACTTCGTCGTAAATCAAAATGATGTCGTTCTCGTCGCAGATGGTGCGCAAGGTTTGGAGCCATTCCTTTCGGAAATGGTTGTCGCCGCCTTCGCCTTGAATCGGTTCGATAATGATCGCGGCGATGTCGTGGCCTTTTTCTTTGATGACCTTGCGAATCTGCGCTTCGGCTTCTTTTTCGTTTTGGACGACGTTCGGAAGCTGCTCGGCTTCAGGCAACGTGTTATCTATGCACGGAGTAATAATTCGCGGCCATGGGAACTTCGCGAAGTAATCGGTCTTGCGCGGATCCGTATTCGTCAAGCTCATCGTGTAACCGCTGCGACCGTGGAATGCGCGTTGAAAATGGATGATTTCGGTGCCGCGTTCACCGCGACCGGCGGCGATGTTTTTGCGGACTTTCCAGTCCATCGCAGCTTTCAAAGCGTTTTCAACAGCAGCCGCGCCGCCGTCGATGAAAAAGTAACGGTTCAACGGCAGAGCAGGGACGACGCGCGCGAATGTGTCGACGAAAGTGGCAAATTGAACGGAGTAAACGTCGGCGCTGGCGACTTTGATTTTGGAGGCGGCTAACAAATCGGCTTGGACGTCGGGTCTATCGAAATGGGGATGGTTGAAGCCGACGGGCATCGACGCGTAGAAGGAATACATGTCGATGTATTCGCGACCGGTTGTGGCATCGACGAGGTAAGGTCCGTGGCTGCGTTCGAGGTCGATAACGATTTTGAAGCCGTCGACGAGAATGTGTTGCTCAAGGTGAGCGACCGCGTTTTGCGGAGTTATTTTATCCGCTTTGGACGGACCGGATTTTGTTTTTGGCGCGCTAATCATAAGAATCGGAAGAATTTACAGTACATTTCCAAATCATTTGTTTCAAACAAAATTGGGTGCGGGATGAAAGCTGCGTGCAAAACATTGCGGTGCGACGCGATAACGAAGGATGGCGGACGCGACCGTCCGCGCTCCTATTAAACTACTGCCGGTTCGGCGATTTTTTGCAGGTCGTCCGGCGACTTCGCGGCGTCGACGACTTGGGCATAGGCGGCCAGCTCTTCTGGTGTGAAGACGTTGA
>JAQGOW010000024.1 GCA_028293405.1 Verrucomicrobiales bacterium | reverse complement strand
GCGGAAATCGCCGGGCACGGTCGTAGTTGCGAAGCGTATCACGCGACGGATCCGCATCCGGAAGGGATTGGTTATGCGCGTTCGATCGAAAAGGCTTTGCGCCAGGCGCGTGTGAATCCGGATGAAGTGGACTATATCAACGCGCACGGTTCGGCGACGCCCTTGAATGATCCGATTGAGACGCGCGCGATTCGCAAGGTTTTCAACGGACATTCGAAACGTCTGGCGGTGAGTGCGACTAAGCCGGTGACCGGGCATTTGATGGGAGCGTCGGGTGCGATTGAGACGACGATTTGTGCGTTGTCGATTTTTCACCAGGAAATTCCGCCGACGATTAACCTGCGCGATCCTGACCCGGCTTGTGATTTGGATTATGTCAGCGGGGGAGCGCGTCCGTATCCGGTGCGCGTGGCGGTGAATTTGAATGCGGGTTTCGGTGGGCGTTACGCGTGTCTGGTTCTGAAGGAGTATAAGAACAGTTACGGCGCATGAATTTTCTCGAGACCACAGCCTTGACCGCAACGATCTTCAGCGCGTTTATCGCGTTGTGGGTCGTTGGGTTCAATTATCGCGTGCGCCTGCACCAGGCGTATCTCGCGTGGGGCGCGTCGGTCACGTTGTGGAACCTGGCGGCGATGTATCTTTGCCGGAGCCCGGAACATGCGTTGCCCGCGAATGAGGCTTTCATCTGGGCGAAGGTCTTGCAGCTCGGTGTGATTTTCATGCCGATCAGTTTGTTCCACGTCTGCACGATTATTGCGCAAATCGACACGGGCAAATGGTTGCGATGGTTGTATGCGGCGCATGGGGTTTTCGCGGTCAGTTTGTTGTTCAATTGGTTTATTGTTGGTGTTCGGCCGATTCATCAGGTCGGTTATTGGTCGATGCCCGGGCCGATGTTTTGGGTGTTCATGGGTTTTTACATTGTCGAAACGACAGCGTTGGTCAGCGTCATTTATTTCAAACAAAAAGAGGCGCCGCCTTTGCAACGAACACGATTGCGCGCACTGCTGATGGCGAACGTGATCTTGTGGATTTTCGGCACGAACGATTTGTTGCCGATTTTGAACTTTGATTTTTATCCAATCGTGCACTGGCGGTTTTATCCGTTCGGAAATCTGGCGGCAGTGTTTTACATGTCGGTGGTGGGCTACAGCGTGCTGCAGCATCAGTTGTTGGATATTCACGTGACCTTGAGCCGAGTGGCAGCGCAGTTCGTTCGGTTGATGTTCATGTTCCTGATCGGGTTCATGATGTTGCTGACGATTAAGGCGTTGTTTCCGGATAAGTTTACGACGTTTTCGTTTATCTCGGCCCTGATCGTGTTGTTGGTCAGCGCAGTGACGGCATCGCAGTTTTTTCCGCAATTTTTTGGCAAGGGCAGCGATGCTTTGGAACGTAAGATTTTGGGCGATCGTTTTGAATATCATTCGCGCGTGCAAAGCATGATCGCGATGATGCGCTCGTATCCAGACGCGGAAGTTTTGTTGGAAGAAATGAATGAGCTGCTCGCAAAAACGATGCGGGTGAATAGTTATCAATTGATTTTGCTCGACGACACGGCGCGCGGCTTCATGTTGTATCACTCGTTTCCACCGCGGCCGCATGTGCCTTTGTCAGAATTGAAAACGGATTCGCCAGTAGCGCGGTATTTCATGGAAACGCGGGCGCCGTACTTGTCGTGCAATTCGATGTACGCGAAGGACCAGGGGACGAACGTCGAGATCGCGGCGCGCAAGCAACTGGAGCCGTTTGAACCGGAGTTTTGTTTCCCGTTTTTTTCGTCGGAAGATTTGGTGGGATTGATGTTGCTCGGGCCAAAGTCGAACCACGAAGTGTTTACGCCATATGATTTGCGGTTGTTGAGCGAATTGTCCAATGACCTTGGTTTGTTGCTGAATCAGATCCGGTTGCGCGACCAGGTGCAAAAAGTGCAGGAGCAGGATTTGCTCGGACGTATGTCGCGCGGACTGGCGCATGACTTGAACAATCTGCTGACGCCGGTGCACACGTTTCTGCAGTTGTATCAGGAAGCGGAACAGACCGGTGGCGCGTATTCTGAACTGGCCCCGGTGGCGATGCGGAATCTTGGCACGGTGCGCACTTACATCAACGAAGCGCTGTTCTTCTCGCGCACGAATAAACTCAATGCCCAGGCGTCTGCGTTGCATGAGATTATCAAGGAAGCTGCTTCACTTGTGCAACAGCGGGCGGATGCGAAGAAAATTTCCATTAATGTGACGAGCGATCTCAAAGCGAGGATCGAAATGGATCCGACGTTGATCACGAGGACGTTGTGTAATTTGTTGTCGAACGCAGTGGATGCATCGGATGAAGGCGCGAGTATTGAAGTAGAATTGCTTGCATTGCCGAAGACCGAGATGAGCCGCGAATGGTATCGCGTTCAGGTGATCGACCACGGCGAAGGCATCAGTGCTGAGAATTTACAGAGAATTTTTGCGCCTTACTTTACGACAAAGACGACCGGCGACGGCACGCGCGGTTTTGGTCTTGGTCTCGCGATTTGCCGCAAGATCGCAAATCTCCATGGCGGCGACATCACGGTCGTCAGCAAATTGGGCAAGGGCACGACGATGCGTCTGGATTTGCCGAGCAAACTTTTAGTGACAGAAACAACTACCGCTTTAGCGCAACCTGCGCGTCAGACCCTGCTGTTTGAACATCCCGCAAACAGCAACATTGATTCAGTTCCGCCACCCGGCGGGGCGAGGGAACTGCCGGCAGCACCTGCGCCTGCTCGAATCGCTGCTGCATGAAAACTATACTGGTCATCGCCCAAACCCCCGCGCTCGCCGCTGCACTCAGCACTTTGCTGGACCGCGACCAATACCGCATTCTTCACGAGACTGATTTACAGGACGAAGATTCGATCAATCCTGCCGGTGTCGATCTCTGCGTGCTCGACGCCGAATTGACGAACGTTCAGCCCATTCGGGTTGTTGAGAAAATTCGTCGCACGTTCGCAGCTTGTCCGCTGATTGTTTATACGAACCAGGCGCAATGGGAATATCAGGAGGAAGCGTATTTGCTCGGGGCGACGCATGTGTTGAACAAACCGGTGCGCACGAAATTGCTCACGGCATTGTTGGAGCGATTGTGGACGACGGGCACTACGCCCAATCAGCCCACGACCGAATCGATTGACTACGCCCGCAGCACGCCCGCTGGTGGAAGGCTTCCGGCAACTGGAGTGACGCCTTACATCGCGCCGCAGACTTTGCCGCAGGGCGAGAGCAATCACGCCAGCCCGAAGTTACTGGAACTATTTCGCGAACATTCGGTGATTTTGTCGCATAGCCTTAGCCAGGATGCGTTGTTAAAGGAATTTTTGCTGCGGGTTCGTGTGATTACGCGCGTTAATCGTGCGGCGATTTTTCTGCGGAACCCGGAGACGCGCACGTTGCGTTCGGCTTGTGCGGTCGGATTGTCCCATGGGTTTCTCGATCAATTTGAATTGTCGTTGAAGTCGGGCATCGGCGGTTTTCTCCAGCGCTACGGGCGCATTTTGCGTCGCGACGGAGTGGACGCGCAGAACGATACGCAAATTCAACGCGAGTTTGAATTGTTGAGCGGGCAGATTGCGATACCAATTCTGGATCGCGAATCGTTAATCGGCGTGGCTGTTTTCGACGGGCGCGTGACGGGTGAGGCTTATAGCAGTGATGATTTGGCGTTGCTCTTCCATTTGCTCGAGCAAATCGGGATGGCCATTCGCAACGTGCAGTTGCACGAGGATTTGGGCACGAACAATCGCCTGATGACTTCGGTGCTGAAGCACCTGCACAGTGCATGCATTGTGGTTGATCGCGAATTGCGCGTGCTGCATTCCAACGAAATGGCAGCGACGATGTTTGGGAAATTGAGCAAGTTTGCCGATCTGCCGCAAAACGTCGGTAGTAAGATTTTCGAGGTGCTCAATAGCGGCGTGCGCGTGGAGAATTTTCGTTACGAGATGACCGGACCGACGCGCCGGGTGTTGCATATTAATATCACGCCGATTCGCAAAGGTGAGTCGGGCAACGCCGATGTGGCGTTGTTTGTGGCGGATGATTTCACGCAGGTTGAACGTGTGCAGCTCTTGGAAGTTGAGACGGCAAATCTGCGTCTGGTGAAACAAATGGCAGAGCGACTCGCTCATGAGATTGGCAACGCTGTCGTGCCGCTTTCAACGCATCAGCAGCTTTTGCAAGAGCAGGTCAACGATCCGGAATTCCAGAAGTCGTTATCGTCCACCATGGAAGATGCGGTTAAGCGCGTGACGCGTTTGGTAAACCAGATGCGGTTCCTGGCGCAGGATAGCGTGGAGCGTTCGGCGCCCATTTTGGTGAAGGAGATGATCGAAAGTGCGTTCCGGGAAGCGCGCATTTATCATCCGATCCCGAGTGTTTTATTGCAGTTTGAAGGTACGGGTGAAGTAACGTTGCCTGGCGATGCGAAGGGTCTGCAACATGCTTTTGCGGAAATCATCCTGAACGCATTGCAAACCAACTCGCAACCTTGCCAGGTGCAGGTGCGAGCCAGGACTGAAATCGACGCTGCCGGTTCGCGTTGGGCAAAGATTGAGGTGCAAGATAACGGCACCGGTTTTACCACTGAATCCGCGCGCAAAGCGGCCGAGCCGTTCTTCACTACGCGCACGGTTGGCCTGGGACTCGGTCTCGCGGTGAGCAGCAAGATCATTCAAACGCATCGTGGCACATTGGAGATTCCACCGGCGCAGATGGGACAATCGGGCGTGGTGCGTGTTTCATAGCCG
>JAQGOW010000022.1 GCA_028293405.1 Verrucomicrobiales bacterium | reverse complement strand
GAGAAAATAGTGCTGAGACCCGACGGACGCTGCGAACAGGAAATTGTTTATAGGGATGGCGCAAAATTCAATCGCACCAACACATGGAGTAGGCAAAACAACGCAATTGAAGTTCACGACTTCTATCTGACGTTTGACCCTCTGTCTGCAAAAGAAGCTCCCGCGCCTCGCGTGGTGAGCGTGGCGACGTTGAAAATAGTAGGCTCGCTCTTAGTCATTTACTATGAGCAGGGCTATTACTTTAAGAAGCAAGATTCGAGTCAGTAAGTCGAAACTCTTCAAAGAGAAAGTCAGTTGCGCGCCTGTCATCTGCGCTGCTTTGCTCTTATACGAACGTTCCAGAGCAGCGCAGCCGCCAGTCGCTCAATTGGTACGAACCTTCGGCATCAGTTAGCCGCCAAGCGAAATCGGAGCCGTGCTAAAATTAAAACCACTCAACCCAGCCGCTACTCAACCGAGAACACCTTCAAGAACGCGATTCCGCCACGTATCCGGTGCCGAAGCCGGGCATTATTTGTCGGCGTTTAACCGCCGGAACTTTTCCCTTTCGACGGCGTGTCTCTGGTATTGTTCCACTTGGACGGCTTGTTCCTGGTCGGTCAAAAGGCGCTGGGGTCGACCTTCTGCATCGGTCCAATACTGAACATTGTTCGAGAAAAAGAACGCTTTGTAATTCGACTTGGTGATTGGAACAAATTTGGCGGGGTCCAGAAGGTCGGCTCCCAGATGCCGGCGGGAGAGTTGGAGAGATTTGACGTGGATGATTGCATATTTTCTTTTTTCATCCGCATTGCTGCCGGAGTAGCAGTCTATTTCAACAGGGAATTGGCCGCCACAGAACTGCGGGTCGTAACGATAGGTCAAAAAGTTGCACGCTACGCCGGTTTTGGCATCACTAAGAGTTGCTGAAATTGGGCGTCCGTTTTCCTCCACAAATTCTACAGCGTAATAGTAATGTTTGTACCCGTCGTCGCCGTCGAACGTTGCTTTGCGATGGCCGTTTTGCCACTGGAAATGGTCGATCTTTTTGGCCCCGCAGAGCCCGGAGCTGCCCAGACTGTTGATGCATCCTTGGGCAACGTCGGCCTGAAAGACAATACCCGCTGAAACGCCATCCAGTTTGTTGAGCCTGGCATCAAAACGTTTGAGATTATCGCCAATCGTTCCCCAATAGAGATCACCATATTTGCCGACCATTCCGGCCGAGTGGAATTTCATGAGAAAATTGGCACCGTCACATGAAAATGTATAACCTTGCTTTGCCGAACCGGCAGGCATGTGTGCGAGCATGTTTGTATCGGCAATTTCCTGTTCGTAGCTGGCTGATGCAATGATGGGCGGATTTTCCAAAAGGGAATAGACCGTGGGTTGAGGTTGGGCCAAAGCCACAGTTGCCACTCCGACGATTGCTGTCGCACTAACCGCCATTCCAATTGCGAATTTGTACTTTAACCAAGTCATAGTCTTCATAGTTGCTTGTACGATGGATAGGGTTGAGGCGGGTGCTGCTGGGCCATTTGTGGCGGCGACGGCAGAAAGTGTTTTGACGATTCCAATTGGCGTTGCCTGTGCGGAGTTGGCGGAGACTGCGCTGGCGATCAGGGCGGTCGTGAGGGTCAGGCCGCGCTTGCTGAAGAGAGCGCGGAGTTTGGCCAAAGCGCGTGTCGCTCGTTTTTGCACGGCGTCTTCCGTCATCTGCATCAGTTCGGCGACTTCGCGCCATGGACGGTTTTCGAAATATCGCAGGATCACTGCGGCGCGGTCCGGTTCGGAAAGTTTGTCGACGGCGTCGTCCAGATGTGGGGCGAGTTGTTTCCAAAGGAGGTCGTCGGTGTGCGGCGAAGCGTCCCCGCCGTGTTCCAGGGTGGATTGCATGTATGCCTCGTGTTCGCGCGCGCGACGGCGGCGTTGGATTTTCAGGGCGTTATCGGTGGCGTAGCGGGTGGTGCGGTAAAGCCAGGCTGGCAGGATGGTATCTTGCCGAAGGGTCGACGCTTTGCGCGCGAGGATAATGAAAACTGCCTGAGCGATCTCGTCGGCGAGATGCGTGTTGCCAGTCTGGCGTATGGCGACCGAACGGACCAGTGTGACATGACGCTCAACGAGCGCGACGAAGGCGGACTCAGATTGGTGGTCGGCAAATAGCCGCACCAGCGTCATGTCATCAGGCGTCATTCACTGATTACATTTACGCGAAGGGCGAAAACCGACAAACTTTTTGGAAGTGTTTCTGGGGTTCCAGTGACGCTGGGAATGTGATGGATCTTTTAGACGACCGAACAAAGTTCGTTGATTCCAACGCCGATTACATAAGAAAGTCAATTGCGCGCCTGTCATCTGCGCTGCTTTGTTTTAGTACATCGGCCAGCCCCTATTTGCTTTTGACACCACCACAACAAACGCTACCCTCGGCCGATGAACCGCATTTTGGTTGCTCTACTCCTCACTTCCGGCCTTTCTGCGCAGGCAGAAGTTGCCGTTTACCGTATCGCAGTTTCTTACACACGGATTGGTGACGAAGCGGTGCGGAACTCCACAGTTGGCGGTTATCTGCTGCTCGATTTGGGAACGACCAACGTTGTTGTGTTGCGCGTTGACCCCGTAAAAAAACAATTTCACGAAAACGTGCCGTCGGTAAGCTTGGCCAACGTCAACTCAAGCGCAGTTAATACCTATGCCGTTGTTAAGTTTAGAACCGGCGATTTGGTAAGCGCCATGGCGAAAGGCCCGAACGCGAGCGTTACAGTCAATTACGATTCCCAGAGGCACCCTATAAACACCGCAATTCCCGTAGTTCTTACTGTCGGAGGTTGCGACCTGCTCAGTTCAGCAACTGGCGAAAAGGTTACTCGAGACTATCGCGGCTCAATTATTCTAGATCGTGCCACGACGTTAAACGCGAACAAGATTGGAGCCGACGCCTCATCTTATTCCAGCGTGTTGCAGGTTTCATTACTTTCACGCGGTTACGTACAAAGCCCGTAACCCCGCCGCGCAAGCGTGACGCCATTGACTCGCTCGTCGTTTGCTTCGCCTCTCCGGCGTGCCAAGGCACCGTCGTTGTCCTCACCCTTGCGCAGCCCAAATGAGCCAGACTCCGGCGGTTGATCCGCTCCACTCCGCTAACGTTGCGCGAGCGCCAGTCGAACCACTCCGCCTGGCTTGCTCGCTTCACGCCCGCTCCGTTCCGCTTCTCAGCCCGCCGGAGACTGGCACAGCATTTCCCAAGAGCTCGCGCATCACTGCGACTAGCTTCGGAAACGCTCGCAAGCTCACTGACCTACGCCGCGTCGCAGTCATGCGCTCGCCCCCGAATCGTGTCTGACCTATGCGCAAAAGCCTGCGGTGTCGCCTTACCGTTGGCCCTGTCGCCACTCGAACGCCGGCGACATCCTCGACTTCCGCGCACACGTCAGAGATCGCGCGCCGCCGCGTTCCTCCCACCGCCGCTAGCAGCAGGATTGAAGGCTGGTGCCGTTTTGAGACGGCGCGGTAGCACCGCCGGCGAGCTTTTTGTAATGCGCCCGAAGTCTGAGGGTCAGGTAAACCTGCAAGACGACGCCGAGGACGACTGCATAACCGATTCGCCGCATAGACCACCCGCAGGCAGCCGCGGTTTCTTCCATTGCTTTCGTCCTCTCGTCGCGGGCGTCCAATTCCGCAAGCATCA
>JAQGOW010000005.1 GCA_028293405.1 Verrucomicrobiales bacterium | reverse complement strand
GCTGACGGCGATGGCGCATATGACGTGAGTGAATTCGACGGTGGAGCATTTGCGCGATGTGTTGAATCAAGCCAAGGGGCTCGGAATTAAGAATATTTTGGCGTTGCGCGGTGATCCGGAAGGTGGCGCGAATGGCGTTTTCCAAAAGATTGAGGGTGGGTTTGAGTATTCGTATGAGCTGGTGAAGTTCATTCGTGAGCTTGGTGGTTTTTGTATCGGTACGGCAGGGTTTCCGGAAGGGCATATCGCCTGCAAGGAAGGGCGCGAGGTGGATTGGGATCATTTGAAGAACAAGATCGATTGCGGCGCGGATTTTGTGCTGACGCAGTTGTTTTTCAGTAACGACGATTTTTTCCGGTTCCGCGATTATCTGACGAAGAAGGGTGTGAAGGTGCCGATTTGTCCGGGGATTATTCCGATTTTGAGCGCGGGACAGATTAAGCGGTTTACGAAGTTGTGCGGAGCGGATTTGCCGGAGTCGCTCGTGGCTGACCTGGATAAATACGCGGACAATGACGAGGCGTGTGCGGATTTTGGCGTGGAGTATGCGACGAAGCAGTGCGCGGAGTTACTGCGTTGCGGTGTGCCGGGGTTGCATTTTTATACGCTGAATAAGGCTGCGTCTGTGACGAAGGTTTTGAGGAATTTGAAGTTGGGGTAGGACTCTTGTTCGGGCTGTTTTGGCCACGGATGGAACACTGATGGAACACGGATTTTACTGAGGGATTGTTGGGCTAAGCTCATCCCAGGGTGAATTTGCCTGTTGCAGCTCGTCGAAAATCTACCTGCACTCCGCGAATTACGGCGAAGCGGCGTGAACGCCGCGCTTCAGTTATTTCGTGGCGTCTTTTAGGTTTTTGTTTTCCTTGAAGGTCAACGAGGCGGAATTCATGCAGTAACGCAAGCCCGTCGGCTTTGGGCCGTCTTCGAAGACATGGCCGAGATGGGCGCCGCACAACGCGCAGAGACTCTCCGTTCGTCGCATACCGTAGCTATTGTCGGCGTGGCTGATGACGTTTTCCTTCGCGACCGGTTGGAAGAAGCTTGGCCAACCGGTGCCGGAATTGAATTTTGTTTCTGAGGTGAACAACGGCAGGTTGCAGCAAATGCAGTAGTAGATACCCGATTTATGGTTGTCGTTGAAGATGCCGCAGAACGCTGGTTCGGTGCCTTTGCCGCGAGCGATGCGGTATTGTTCGGGTGTCAGTTGTTTTTTCCATTCTTCGTCAGTTTTCACGACTTTCGGAACGGATGTGACGGGGCCGACCTGGCCTTTTTCGTCGAGAAATCTTACCTGGACCATAGGTTGTTTGTTCGGTTTGGTGTTGGTGGTGTCCGCCGCAAAGGTTTGCATCGCGACACCGATCAGAATCAAAGCGAGCCATTTCATAGCTGTCAAAGAAGCATGCGGCCTTTTGGGGGCGGCGTCAATTGGGGGACGAAGCGTCGTGAAGACAAGGCTGGGATTTCACCACAGGGACACAGAGGCACAGAGGAGAAGAGAAAAGGAGAGGGGAGAGGACGTATCCGTGGTTGGGTTGCAATCGGCAATCATTGCGGTCGTTACGTTGCTGCGGACGTGGACGTCCGCACTCCGTTCTAGGACGAGGATGACTGACTATTTAACCTTCGTATACAAACGGTGTTGGGCTTCGCGGTACGGAGCCAAGAATGTGTCGTTGTCAGCGGTCGTTTTTTGGACGAGTTGGCCGATGAGTTGCATTTCGCTTGGGTTAACGACGCAATGCACGCTTTGTGCGAAGGCTTGCATGTTGTTCAACGTTTCGAATTGATCGCCGATGAGCAGGAAGACGGCGTGACGACGCTGGACCATGGGCATGCGTTGAACTAATCGCAGGCTGTGATTTTCGCCCGGGGCGCTGTTCGCAAAGTTTTCTTCGATGATGACGACGTGGTAGTTGACCTGGTTGAAGCGGGTGTTGAAATGGTTATGGCTATCGACGTTGTGGACTTTGAAACCCATGTCGGCCAGCGCACCGCGGGCTTGGGCAAGGCACTCAGGGTTGCTGATGGCCAGGAGCGCCGGGCGATCTACTGGACTAATAAAATCGAATTCTTCCATAATCGTCAGTTGTTAACAGTCAGCAGTGTCGTTACTTTAACTTCAACCCGGGCATCGCTGGTGGCGTCATGGTGCCGCGTTTGCCATTGACCTCGGGTGTTTTCATCTTCAGTTCGCCGAATTGCGCGATGTCTTCGCCGCGTTTCTTTTTGATGTTGTCGATGCCGCGCGCGACGTAACCACGTTTGGTTGAATAGAGCAGGGCGGTTTCTTCGTCGACGATGTTTTGTTCGTAAGCTTCGAGGCAAGCGCTGTCGAAAGTTTTCCAGCCAAACGTTTCGCTCGATTGAATGATTTCGTAGAAGGATTTTCCTTCGCTTTCACCGTGCACGATCGTTTCTTTGGTGCGCAGGTTGTTGCCCATGATTTCAAGCAAAGCATGGCGACCGCCGCCTTCGCGGGGCGCGAGACGTTGACCGATGATCCAGCGTAAGGTATCGGCCAGACGGAACCGGACTTGTTCCTGTTCCTCGGGTTCGAACATACCGAGAATACGATTGATGGTTTGACCGGCGTCGATCGTGTGAAGCGTGCTCATGACGAGGTGGCCGGTTTCGGCGGCGCTCAGAGCGATTTCGACCGTTTGGCGGTCGCGCATTTCACCGACGAAAATAATTTTGGGCGCCTGACGCAAAGCAGCGCGCAAACCGGTGGCAAAATCGCTGAAGTCATTGCCCATTTCGCGCTGATTGATGGTGGAGCGCTTTTGTGGATGCACAAATTCAACGGGGTCTTCCAAAGTCACAATGTGAACCGAGCGTTGTTCGTTGATGTGATTGAGCAGGGCGGCGGTGGTGGTTGATTTACCGGAACCAGTAGCACCGGTGACGAGCACCATTCCCATTTTCTCTTTGGCAACTTCACGGAAAATCGGCGGAAGCTTGAGAGCGTCCAGCGTGGGAACTTCAGTGTTCAACTTACGCATGACGACCGAGACGTTGCCGCGTTGCGAAAAGATGTTAACACGAAAGCGAGCGAGGTCGGCCAAGCTGTAGCCGGCGTCGCACGAACCGGTGCGGAGTAAATCTTCGGTCAAACGCGGGTTGCCGTTGATGAGATTGAGCGCGATGGTCTCGACCTGGTAGGACGTCAGCGAATCAATCGGCGGCGTCGTGTAAACGGGATTGAGCTCGCCGCTTTGTTCGACCTGCAACGGTTTGTCGACGGTGAAATTGAAGTCGGAGACGTCTTTCTTACCGCTCAAGATCGCGCCAGTTTCCTTGGCGGAGTCGAGCATCGTCGCGAGAATATAATCTAGTTCGGGTCGGCGCATAATATCTCGTGATGTTTATTCCTCGTCTTCCGGCGGGTTGGCCAGGAAGGGGCGGAATTTCTTTTTGTCGATGCACTTGTCGTAAGCGTCTTCGGCAGAAATGTGTTTTTGTTTCAAGTGCTCCATGATCGCGTCGTCGAGCGGCGTGTTGCCGAATTTTTTGCCGACTTGAATCATGCCGGGGATTTGGTGCGTCTTGCCTTCGCGCACAAGGTTGGCGACGGCGGTGTTGAAGACGAGCACTTCGAGCGCGGCCACACGGCCTTTTTTGTCGATGCGCTTGAAAAGATTTTGGGCGACGACGCCTTTGAGAGCTTCGGAAAGCGTGGCGCGAATTTTGTTCTGCTGATCAGCAGGGAAGACGTCGATGATACGATCGACCGTCTTGGCGGCGCTGGGAGTGTGGAGCGTGCCGAAAACCAAGTGACCCGTGCTCGCCGCGACGAGTGCAAGTTCGATGGTCTCAAGGTCGCGCAACTCACCGACCAAGATGATGTCAGGGTCTTCACGGAGTGCGCCGCGCAGGGCGGCCGAAAAGCTTTTGGTATGCACGCCGACTTCACGATGGTTCACGAGGCTGCTCTGGCTTTGGTGAACGAATTCGATCGGGTCTTCGATAGTGAGGATGTGGTCTTTGCGATTCTTGTTACAATAATCAACCATCGCGGCGAGCGTGGTGGATTTACCGGAACCGGTGGGGCCTGTCACGACGACGAGACCGCGGTGCAGCATGCAAAATTTCTTGAGAACCGAGGGTAGAGGC
>JAQGOW010000660.1 GCA_028293405.1 Verrucomicrobiales bacterium | reverse complement strand
GGTGCTGGTCGCCGCGCTGATGCTTAATTTCAGCAAAGGCATCACGCGGTTCAAAGCGACTTACAAGTTGCACCTGATCATGACGACGGTTTCCGGCCTCAAGCCGCACGCCGATGTCATGATGTCGGGCGTGCCGGTCGGCAACGTCATTGATACCGAACTCGCGGAGGATGGGCGCGCGGTCGACATTACTGTCCAGATTCTTTCCAAATACCAAATCCGCACGAACGCAAATTTTCACATCGATGCGTTGGGGTTCCTCGGTGACCAGTATATAGCCGTTACGCCATCGACGAATTCCTCGGCGGGATATTTAACGAACGGCGCGACGGTAATCGGTGAAGAGCCGTTCAATATGCAGGAAGCAGTGAAGTCGACCTCGAGCCTGCTCGAGACGGCGAAGACGACTTTGAAAGACCTGGATCAAGCGATCACGAATGTGAATCGCACCATTTTGAACGAACAAACGTTGACCAATTTCGGGTTGGCGGTCAGTAATTTTTATAATTTAACCGCGGACGCAGGGACTTTGGTGCGACAGATTGGCGGAGTCATCAGCACGAACACGGAAGGGATCAATAGCACGGTGAAAAGTCTGCGTCGGGTTTCCGACAAGCTCGACAAAATGAGCGACGACCTGCACGCGATTATTACGACGAATTCTGCCGATTTGGCCATAGCTGTGAGCAATTTCCGCGAGACTTCAGCGAGCTTGAAACAGTCGGCTGACGAACTGCAAAACGGCAAAGGTCTGGCCGGCTCGTTGCTAAAAGACGAACAGATGAAAAACAAGATGCAGGATTTGATTCAGAACCTGAATTCGATGTCGGCGAACTTCGCCATTTTCGGCAGCAACCTCAATCAACGCGGACTTTGGTCGATGTTGCGCTCGCCCAAAACGAAGCCGCCACAAGCGCCGGCGCCAGCTCTGGGCGCCCCGCGAACGGCCCAATAACCTTGCAATCCACTATGGGAATCGCAAAATCGGCAACCATATAAATCATGCCCTCGATTTGGCCACTGCGAATTTTGTTTCTGATTCTCTGCACGGTTGGCGGCTATGCCGTCAGCCAGGTGCGGCCGGATCTGGTGCAGAAAGGCATGTTTGGGTGGCTGGTGGGGTTCGGCCTCGGCTCGATTCTGATTGCCGTGGACGAAATGTTGAAAGGGTTTTCGTTGCGCGCTTTTTCGGCGGCTACGTTCGGCCTGATTCTCGGGACGATTATCGCATGGCTGATCGATGTCTCCGGGCTATTTGTTTTCGCGGATGAAAATCAGCGGTGGATGATCCGCCTGGCGCTGTTCCTGGCGTTTGGTTATATCGGCATGATTCTCGCGGTGCGCAGTAACAAGGAGGATTTTTCGCTCATCATTCCCTACGTTCGTTTTGCCTCGCAATCGAAGCCTGAGAATCTGCTGCTGCTTGATACGAGCGTTATCATCGACGGTCGGATTGCCGATCTAATCGAAGCCCGTTTTATCGAAGGAATGCTCGTTGTCCCTCGTTTTGTGTTGCACGAATTGCAACGCCTTGCTGATTCGAACGACCCGATCATCCGTGCGCGCGGTCGTCGCGGTTTGGAAATGCTCGCGCGTCTGCAGCAAGGCAAAAAAAGCGAGATCAAGATTCACGAAGGCGATTTTCCCGAGGAACCTGAAGTTGACGCGAAACTCGTCCGACTCGCCCGTGCGTTGAACGCGAAACTTTATACGAACGATTATAACCTCGGCAAAGTCGCTGAGCTACAGTCCGTGCCTTACATCAACATCAACGAGATGGCCAACGCGTTGAAACCGGTGATTCTTCCGGGTGAAGTTTTCAACATTCGCGTCGTGCGCGAAGGAAAAGACAAAGGCCAGGGTGTCGGCTACTTGAACGACGGCACAATGGTGGTGATCAACAACGCGCAAAGTTTAATCGGCCAACAGGCGACGGTGAAAGTGATTAGCCTGTTGCAGACTGGCGCTGGCGTGATTGTCTTCGCCGACCTAAAAACACCGATTGCGGCTTAACTCGCTCTGTGCGGTTGCACCACGGCTAAGCCCTTCAATAAATCCAACCCACGCAATAGCGCCGGGTCCGACAAGACCGGGACATCGTCTGTTTTGCTCTTGGGCCGTTCCGTTGCGAGGTCGGTCTCTGGATCAACGCCTTCGCGTTGCGCGCGCACCAGTTCGGCCTCGTTCATGCGGCGCCGGATCGGCGCGTTTGACGTGCCTTCGCTAGCGATCGAGTCAGCATCGGCGTCCTTCGCGGTTTCGGGCTTGTGCAGAACTTTGTAAGGATCAGCCAACCACTTGCGTTCGTCTTCTTCGGCTACGTCGAGCTTGATGTCGGGTTTCAACGGGCCGTCCAAAACTTTTTTACCAGCGACCTTAATTTGTGCGGTTGCAATTCGGAGCTTTTCGCCATCGGACAAAGGAAATGTTTTGTAAACGCTGGCGTGCCCGGCGGTCAGAGAGCCAATGAGCAATCCAACATTCGTATCACGCAACACAGCGGCGAACGCCTCCGCTGCACCGGAGGTTTCATGGTTAACAAGAATCGCAACCGGCACTGTGATGGCATTGCGTTTCTTTGTGGCATTCACGGAATTCGTTCCCCATTGCAAAAGCAGTTGTTCGTTGTTCAGGAAATCATCGGCCGCTTTTGCAGCGGCAGCGAAATCGGAACCCGTGGCAAAACGTAAATCGAGAACCACGCCTTTAATTTTGGTTTTGTTTGTGGCGGCGATATCGCGGTAAGCGGCCATGATTTTGTCGGCGAGCTCATCTGTGACGGAGCTGATCTGAAAATAAAGAAACGCGTTATCGTATATATGCGTCTTCGCCAAACCGGAGGTGCCAGCAACGCCCGTCGCGCCGACTTCGCCCAACAACGCCTGCGGCTTCAATTGATTGATCAGGCCTTTGACCGCTGCCTGATCGAGTTCCGACGCGCTGACGCCACCGACATTTTCACGCAGCAATTTATAAACTTCTTGAAAACGCGGAAGGTCGTTCGTTACGGATGCGCTCGCGGAAGTGGCAAGGGCCAACACGAGAGTGAGTGATAAGGACGAAATCCGAAATCCGAAATCCGATACTAGTTTTTTGTGATTCATTGTCGTTCTTGAGATTTGAATTTGTTTCGGATGTCAGATTTAGAATTTATTCAACGCCTTGGCGGCAATATCACAACGAACCTGCGCGCCGTCGAACTGAATCTTCTCTACGGCAGCGTAGGCCTTCGCGCGCGCTTCCGTCAATCCGTTCGCCCAGGCGGTGACGCCGAGGACACGCCCGCCGTTGGTGACAACGTGCTCACCGTCTCGCGCAGTACCGGCGTGGAAGATTTTTGTGTCGGCCAAACGTGCCGCTTCAAATAGGCCTTTGATCGTTTTGCCTTTGACCGGCGTGCCGGGGTAACCAGCAGCAGCCATCACCACGCAGACCGACGATTGCGGACTCCAGCGCAAATCCATTTTGTCGAGCGTCCCGTTGACGCTCGCCTCAAGTAGGTCAACGAGATCGTTTTCGAGCCGGGTCAAGTAGACCTGCGCCTCGGGATCCCCAAAGCGGGCGTTGAATTCCAAAACCTTCGGACCATTCTTGGTCAGCATGACACCGGGATAAAGTATTCCGCGAAACGTGATCCCCTCCTCTATGCAACCTTTCAGCCACGGATGCAAAATCTGTTTACCTAGCTCAGCGAGCTGCGCGTCATCGAGAAACGGCGCCGGGGAATAAGTTCCCATGCCGCCGGTGTTCAATCCAGTATCGCCATCACCGATCCGCTTGTGATCCTGCGCCGTGGGAAACAGTTTTGCGGTCTTGCCGTCACACAACGCATGCAGGGAAATTTCCATTCCTTCGAGCAATTCCTGAATGACGATTTGATTTCCCGCCGCGCCAAATTTTTGCGAAACCAACATTTCTTCAATCCCGAGATACGCGTCCGCGATCGTTTTGCTGATCAACACGCCTTTGCCCAAAGCCAGACCGTCGGCTTTGATCGCGCATTTTCCCTGGAGTGACGCCGCAAAATCTTTCGCCAATTTCGCGTCGCTGAAAATTCCAGAACGCGCGGTCGGGATGCCGTGCTTTTCCATGAACCGTTGCGAGAAAACTTTCGACGACTCAAACTGCGCCGCCTTTTGGTTTGGTCCCCAGATACGGAAGCCGTTTGCCTCGAATAAATCGACAATCCCTAACGCGAGCGGATTGTCGGGCCCAACCACGGTCAGGTCGGGTCTATTCTCCTTCGCAAACGCGAGCAGGTTCGGCAAGTCGTCGGCCTTGATCGCCACGCAGTCAACGAGCGATTGATTAAGAGACAACTGCTCCTGAGCAATGCCGACGTTGCCCGGCGCGCACCAGAGTTTTTCCAGGCGCGGCGACTGGGCGAGCTTCCAAGCCATCGCATGTTCGCGTCCACCCGAGCCAATCAGCAGTAGTTTCATCCAACGCGAAACTAAACAGGAAAGCGTTTTGAGGAAAGAGGGATTGGCGTCTTGCGGAATCGGGACGTCCGCG
>JAQGOW010000613.1 GCA_028293405.1 Verrucomicrobiales bacterium | reverse complement strand
CACCCGGCGCTCCAGCAAGACCGGCCAGAGTCGTTACCACACCTCCGGGAGAAATCTTTCGGATGGTGTTATTCGCGGAGTCGCCGACATAAACATTACCGCCTCCGTCGACTGCCACGCCAAAAGGAGAATTAAAAGTAGCGGTGCCGCCAAGGCCATCGCCAGAACCAACCACCCCGCTTAAGCCAGCGAGAGTCGTGACCCTGCCGTCCAGTGTAATTTTGCGAACGGTGTTGTTTTTCGAATCCGCGACATAGAGATTCCCATTTCCGTCGCGGGCGATGGCTCCCGGCGTATTAAACCGCGCTGAGTTGCCGAAACCATCAAACCAACCCGCGCCGGCAGTTCCCGCACCCGCCAGGTTCACAAACGTATAATCCTCATAAACAGTTTGCGCGGTCAAAGTTGGGGCGAGCCGCAGACTGGATATCAGCGACAGGATAAATACTCCATTACGAGTAAGCTGCTTCACATTCATATTGAGGCTTGGGAGAAAGAAATGTTCCTTGAATGATGTACGAAATCTTCTGATGACAATGAAAAGAAAAGCACGCCTATGAGCCACTGCCCCTCCAAAGGCCGGTCACGATCTTTATACGATGTATGCTACAAACCACGGGCAACTCTTTTGCTTAATCAACGTTAGCCATAATCCCGTAAAACGAGCTTTATGTCAAAGCGATTCAGCGCAAACGGAAGTGAAGAAAGGATGAAAACGACCTCTCGCAAAACCAAACTTTGTTGCCTGTCCTCGTTCTTGCGTTCTCTCCGAACAGTCGATTACTTTGACGTTATGAAGCGATGGCAGCCGGTCTCCGAAAGCTCTTTAAACCGCATTCTGCAAGCAGCTGAAGAGGCCTGGCAAAGTGGTGATCCACAACAGGCCATTGAACAATTGGATCGCGCGTCCCGTCTTGCACCGGCTGACTACAGAATTCTGCTGCGATTGGGCCAAATTTACGGATTTTGTTACGACTATGTTTCCGCTGAAAAGTCTTTCGAAAAAGCCCTCCGAATTGCACCCAACAAAAACGAGATGCTGGCGGCGGTGGCGCGTCACTCGACGGACTTCGCAGACCATAAACTGGCCGAACTCTATTTCCAGCGGTCAACGGAACGCGATGATGTAAAACCGGAAACTCTTGTCCGACTAGCCGAACTTTACGAGCACCTCCACCGGGTTGAAGAAGCCTCCTCACTCATCGAACGGGCTTTGCAATCAGATGCTGCCCACCCTCTGGCCCTGCTCGCGCGCGCCAGGCTGGAACGTCAGGCCGGGCATTTGGAAGAATCCGAGCGACTCCTTCGCTCCGTTTTAATCACTACCGATCGCGAGACGAAGATTCGTGGTTACTACGAACTCGGATTGGTCCTCGATGGCCAAAAGCGTTACGACGAAGCAATGTCCACCTTCCTCGAAGCCAAGGCCATGTTGCGCGTCGAGGCTGCGCCACTGATCGAACCTTTCAAAGCGCTTCGCGCACGCCTGACACGAATGCAATCGTCCATATCGGCTGGAATGTTTCAGCGTTGGTTCGATGCTTCACCAGCACTGCAACCACCGCGACGTCTGGCCTTGCTTTGCGGCCATCCCCGCTCAGGAACAACACTGCTCGAACAGGTGCTGGACTCACATCCGGATATCACCTCCGTCGAGGAAACGAACATCTTCACAACCTACGCCTACAATCCCCTTGCGCGCCGCGCAGAGGGAGGGCCGCTCATGTTGGAGGTCCTTGAATCTGCGGCACACAGTGCGCTGAACCAGTCACGGCAGAATTATTTTTCTACCGTGGAATTGCATCTTGGCCGATCGATCGGCCATCGAATGTTGATCGACAAAAATCCATCGTTCAACTTTTTCATTCCGGCCTATGTCCGCGTCTTCCCGGAGGTCAAAATTTTAGCAGCTTTGCGTGATCCTCGAGATGTGTGTTTGAGCTGTTTCATGCAGCCCATTATTCCCCTCTCCCAACGCAGTACGGCCTATCTCAGCATTTCCGACACCGTGGAAGAGTATGTCGCAACCATGGCCATTTGGAGAACATTAAAGCCGTTATTGCAACACCGCAGTCTTGAGGTACATTACGAAGATCTGGTCGGTGACCTTGAGGCGGTATCACGGCGCACGTTGGGCTTTCTCGGCGTGAGTTGGGATGAACGGGTGATGCATTTCGATGCCCACGCCCGGACGAAACGGGTTCGCTCCCCTACTTACGCGGATGTCACAAAACCCATTTCCACACGCGCTATGGGCCGGTGGCGAAATTACCAGAAATATTTAGAACCCCATTTGGAAAAGCTTGATCCATTTCTCAAAGCTTTTGGATACGCCGATTAATCCGTCTTGCCTCGGCTCCGGCTGTAATTCGGCAGTCCTTGCGTTTGCGGCCCTCAGCCGATTACTTTAAGCCCATGAAGCGACCGCAATTAGTTTCCAAGGGCACACTGGCCCGGTTGCTTCAGGAAGCCGAGCAAGCACGAAACCTTCTGGATTTTTCCCGCAGCATCGAATCGCTTGAAAGAGCTACCCGACTGGACCCTGCGAACGCAAACCTCCTTCTCAACTTGGGTCACGCCTACGGCAAGAATTTTGATTTTGCCGCAGCCGAACGGTCTTTCGATCGTGCGATCCGCATCGCTCCGAGGAAATCCGAAGCACTCGCAGCAGCAGCCATGCGGGCTCGAGATTTCGGAAGTGCCACTTTGGCGGAACGATATTATCGCGCCGCTTCCGAGCAAAAGGATGTGACGCCGGATACTTTTGTGGCTCTGGCAGAAAACGCCGAACGACTCAGCCGATTGGAAGAGGCTGCGCAATTAACCGAGCGTGCGCTCGCTTTGAAACCGAATTTCCCAAGTGCCCTGCTGGTCCGCGCCAGATTGGATCGCCAGGCAGGACGGCTGTCCGAAGCGGAGCAGATTCTCCGCT
>JAQGOW010000577.1 GCA_028293405.1 Verrucomicrobiales bacterium | reverse complement strand
GATCAGGTTTATCGAACGATTGTCGATAACATGAACGAAGGGGCGGTAAGCATTGATCGCAGCCAAACAATTGTTTATTGCAACACGCGCTTTGCCGAGATGATGCAGATGCCATTGGAGAACATCGGCGGGATTCCGTTTTCGAGTCTTGCGCCCGCCCATGCGCGTTTGAGCTTGGTGGAATTTTTCAAGCGCAGTTTCAAGAAGCGCGGCACCTGCGAAACAACGCTCGTCACTTTGGGAGGCGTGGACATGCCTGTGCAACTCTCGGCAAATCCCGTGGCGATGAATACCGAACTTGGTGTGTCGGTGGTGGTGACCGATGTGACGCAACAGAAAGAGTTGCAAAAGACGCAACGGGAGATGTCCGTGCGGATCGTGACTGCGCAGGAAGAGGAACGTTACCGGGTCAGCCGGGAATTGCACGATGGCATCAATCAATTGCTCTCGTCCGCACGGCACCGTTTTTTCTCGATCGAAAAAAACTTAGCAAAACGGAAAGTGGATCTCGCCATGGTCGAATTGGCGCGAACGCGCGAACTGCTGGATCACACTATTGATGAAGTTCGGCGGATCTCGCGAAATTTGCGGCCGAGTGAATTGGACGATCTTGGACTGGTGCCGGCCTTGCAAGCGCTGGTAGAGGAATTTCAGAATCGCACCCGCGTGAAGGTGGTGATGAGAAGCGAGTTGAGCCGGTGGCCGATTGAACGGTTTGTGGAGTTAGCGGTGTATCGGATTGTGCAGGAAGGGTTCAATAACATTGAACGTCATGCGCGGGCCAAGCGGGTTAGTTTGTCCTTGAGCAGGGAGGCTGGAGCGATGCGCGTGGTCATTGGTGACGATGGGCGCGGGTTCAATGCCCGACCTTCTGCACATCGCGGTTTTGGATTGGCCAACATGAAAGAGCGGGCCATGCAAGCGGGCGGGACCGTCGAATGTAATTCGAGTCGAAAAAAAGGGACGACGATCCGTTTGTCCATTCCGCTATAGGATGAAATCGGCGCAACATATTCGGGTGCTGATCGCAGACGATCATGTAATCGTGCGGGAAGGGTTGCGCTCGACCCTGGCTGATTTTGCGAACATCAAAATTGTGGGCGAGGCGAAGGATGGTTTGGAAGCAATCGAGAAAGTTCGGTCGCTGAAGCCCGACGTAGTTTTGATGGACATTAACATGCCACGGCTTAATGGCCTCGAAGCCACGGCACTGATTCGGAAAAGTTTTCCAAAAACGAAAATCCTCGTGGTCACCGTGCATGATTCCCAACAATACATCACCGGAATTTTGCGCGCCGGCGCCGATGGGTATGTAGTCAAAGACACTTCTCCCGATGATCTGGCGCGAGCGATTGAATCGGTTTATCGCGGCGGGTCGGTGTTTAGTCCTTCCGTAGCGCGGCATTTGGTAGATGGGTTGGTGAAGAGCGATGGTACCGCCGTCCCGGCACGGATCACACCGCGGGAGAAGCAAATTTTGTCGCTGCTGACAAAAGGGAAAACGAACAAAGAGATGGCGGCGGCTTTGAAGCTGAGCGTGCGCAGCGTCGAAACTTTTCGACTCCGCTTAATGCGCAAGCTCAAAGTCAGCAATGCGGCGGAACTCACAAAATATGCGCTGGAGCACAGGTTAGTCGAGTAAGCGGGCTGTCGTAATTTGTCGTAATTTTACTACTTGGGCCGTCGTATTCTCCGGCTTTGCGCAATTGAGGCGGAAGCTGCGACAGTGGGAGAGTGGCCACCGAGCAACCCATATTAGTCGCGGAAGATTCAGACGACTATATTTTGTTGTTGCAGTACGCCTGGAAAAAGGCGCGCACGACTATTCCACTCATCCATGCTCGCGACGGTTCGGAAGCAATTACGTTTCTGAAACAAGCGCGAAGCGGATCGGGAACCCAGCAGATGCCGAAATTGGTTTTGACAGACATCAGAATGCCACGTGTTTCGGGGTTTGAGGTTCTGGAGTTTTTGCAACGGGAAGCCGATTTTCAACAGATCGTGGCGATTGCATGGAGCAGTTTCACCGAAAGCGAAGACATGAGCAGAGCGTATCGTGCGGGGGCGCGATGTTATTTGCCAAAACCCAGCACGGACGCGGGTTGGACGGCGCTGGTGCAACGCATCTTGAACTATTACCATCTTGGAATCGCCATTGCGCAAGCACCCAACATGGAGAACGGCCAAACGCGGCGTCCGGGGAACACCTAATTTTTCCTCCCGAATACTGGCCACGCTGTCACCGGACCGGGATGCCACATCCGCACCGTCCGACGGGAAACGTAAAATCGGGAATAATATGACACGCAAACAATTCGAGCAGATCAGAGTCTCCATCGAGAGCGAGAAGTTTCACCCCTCTGCTTCAGACCCCTTAGCGTTCGGCATTGAACGCGCCGCCTTCGAACGCCAAAAATTCGAACGCCTCATCTCAGCGAGCGAAGGCCTCGCCTTTGCCACTGTTGCAACCAAACGCGCCCAATGGCAACGCCAGCTTGAAAGAGTTACGGCGAAAGCGGAGCGTCTCGAAAAACTGCGCGACGAAATCATAGCGGATCGTCACACATTAACATCGCCCCTCGTCGGACGGAACCTGCCCTACACCAGAGCCTGAGCCATTGCATTTAGAGCGCCTCGCAACTACTGCGCGGCCAGCGATGCGAAGATGCTTTCAATCTTTTTCGCGTCCGCAGACTTGTCATGGACCCATCGGCCGCGTCGGCAACTTTTCTTCTTCCGAGCCGACATTTTCAACCCAATTTTCGCAAAGATCCCGTGATGGACCAACAAGGCCAGGCAGGTTTGAGCAGCGTGGTCAACCGACGTTCGGCTAACAGTCGGCGAACTCCAGCGGCAGGCCGACCTTCTCGACAACGTATTTGAAGGTCGGGCCCTTGAACGGTTTGAGCAGGTAACCATCGGCGCCCAGTTCTAGCGCCGCCTTGAGCATGGCGACGCGTTCGGGGCTGCTGATGGGGATAATGGGAATGCTGCGATATTTCAGATTGCTGCGCAGTTGCGCCTGGATTTGCAAACCATCGATCCCGGGCAAACGCAGGTCGGTGATGATGGCGGCGGGCTTGGGGAATTTTTCACGATCCGCGTATGGGCCGACGCCGTTGAGGTAATCGAACAACTCCGCCGCAGTGCTCACGCGATGAACGGGATTGCGCAGTTTGAGTTTGTTGAGTTCCTTCCGGGCGTAGAGGAAATCGTTCTCCTCGTCCTCAACGAAGAGCAGGCTCTTCAGCGGCACGTTGGCGGTCTCAATATTTTTTGCTTCGGCGGTCGCTGTCATATTCTAAGCCCTGCTGTTGCTCAACTCCGTCTCTCCTCAACTTGCACTGTCATAAATACAACGACCGCACCTTGCGCCAAAGAGATAATGCATAGGGCATTTGCTGAAATATTTTAAGGGGATGGATGAACCGCCGGAGGCTTACGCCGCTGTGAGGTATTCGCGCAAAAACTTCATGAGGGACGCGCAACGGGCGTCTTTGACGATATATTTAATCGCGCCGAGTTCCTGGGCCCTCGTTAAGTCAGAAAAATGGTAAGAAGTGGAACAAATGACTACCGCAAGGTCGGTGAGGTCGGGCCGGCTGCGAACCCACTTTAAAACGTCGAGACCGTCGCGACGCGGCATTTTCAAATCGGTGATGAACAGGTCCGGCATGGGGAAGCTGCGCCGGTCGCCATAAGGGCCCTCGCCGCTCAGCCAATCGATAGCTTGGGCGCCGTCACCGACGAATTTCAGAACGACTGGGACATCGAACTTCTTGATGCCCTCCTCGCAAAAGTACACGTCCGTTAAATCGTCCTCAGCGAACAGGATGAACTTTGGCAATGTGGCAGTTATGGTCGCTGTGTCCGACATGGTTGCTTTGCCGTAAGCTAATCCGGATGTTTAGGGCAAGGCCGGACAGTAACAAAGCACGAGGTGAAGTCAACGGACATAGCCTAGCATCGCTCGTTGAGCGTCCGCGTTAGTTGCGAACTGGGGCAACCAGCGTAGCAATCGAGGTCAAAGGTTTTGCAATCGAGCAGGCAACCGAGGGTGTGGATGAGCGTCGTCGAGCTCGGGGACTTGGTGATGAATTTGTGCGCGCCGAAACAAACGCATCTAGGGTGTTGCCTTTTCGTGCATCTAGCCTCCAGCGCCGGCAGCGCATTTACGTTTTTCTTTGGAACACCTTGCGCGACTTGAACGGCAGTGGCGAAAATGAATGCATGTGCGGCCGCTACTCCCTCACTAAAAATGAAATGCGCCGCATCTCGCGCCTGTCACCACACGCGCAACAATTCACTTTGATTATCTCCTTTGTCGCCGCCGCGCGAAAGTGAATCTTCGATTGAAGACTCGTGACCCAGGGTTCCGGCAGACCTTCGCCCTGGGCTGCAATTATGTCGCCCGGAAGGGGCTTCGAATGGAATGGGAATTTGAGATTTGAATTTTTGAGATTTCAAAGCGGAAACAAGAATCGGATTTGGGGTGCGATCGTTGTTTCCGGGTTGCATTTTGGAACACGGCGCGCTGAGCGGCTGGACTGAGGTGGAACCACGAAATACGCGAAATATACGAAAGTCGGATGGCGAAGCGGAGACGGGATGGAACGGGGGTTTGTCGCGCGATACTTCAGTTTTGTTAACTCCTTCGTCGCGCCGTCGTGAAACTTCGTTGTGGATCTTTTACCCAGGGAAGCGCCGCGCATCCCTCCGCATCCCTGGGCTGAGTGACGCAACCC